>DASQLJ010000584.1:0-5933 GCA_035630095.1 Longimicrobium sp. | reverse complement strand
TCCCCCGGATGCCGAACCAGGCGATCAGCCGGCGCTGCGGGCCGGTGGTGCGGGAGCCGAGGAGCCCGGCGTGGACCGCGGCGGGGCGGATCACCAGGAGGAGGAGGGGGATGAACCAGAGCGCCGAGGGCGGGAGCGAGCGCCACGAGATCATCCCGCCCAGGAGGAGGACCACCGCCAGCTCGCCGATCCGCTCGATCTGCTCGGTGAAGCCGAGCGCGGCCTGCGCCATGAAGGCCGGCGCCTTCTCGGGATCGGTCGCGAGCGTCTCGGCGTCGGCGGAGGCGGCCGCGGCCACGACCTCCCGCGGCGGCTCGCCGCCCCCGGTCGCCCGGCGCTCGATGCGGCGCAGCGCGAGCCCCGCCGCGAACACCGCCAGGAACCCGTAGCCGTGCGCCAGCAGCGCCACGCCATAGGCCAGGGCGATGAGCCCCAGCGCCAGGAAGTCGTCGAGCCCCACCGCCTCCTGGTGCGTCTTGCGGAGGTACAGGACCAGCCGGCCGATCAGCGTGCCCAGCAGCGCGCCCGCGCCCAGCCCCGCCGCCACCGCCCACGCCACGTCCACCGCGAACCAGCGCCACCCGCCCACCCCGATGTCGTGCAGGCCCAGGAGACCCAGGCCGAGCATCACGAAGGGGAACGCGGCCCCGTCGTTCAGCCCCGCCTCGCCGGTGAGGCCGAAGCGGAGCCGGTCGCGGTCGGAGGGGTGCGTCACCTGCACGTCGGACGCGAGGACCGGGTCGGTGGGCGCCAGGATCGCCCCCAGGAGGATCGCGGCGCCCCACGAAAGCCCCATCGCCCACACGCCGACCAGCGCGACGAGCCCCACGGTGAGCGTCATCGACACGGTGGCGAGCCGCAGCGGCAGCAGCCAGCGCCCGTCCGAGAGCGGGACGCTCAGCTTCAGCCCCGCGGCGAAGAGGGAGATGAGGACCGCCACCTCGGTCACCCGCTCCCACACCGCCGCCTGCGCGACCACGTCCACGTCCAGGAGGCCCGCCCCGTGCGGCCCCAGCGCGACGCCCACCACCAGGTAGAGCATGGCGGTGGAGAGCGGAAGCCGCTGCAGCACCGAGCGGCTGAGCGCCATCCCCACGAAGAGGATCCCGACCAGGACGAACCAGACCGCTCCCTGCATGCGCGCCGGAGTCGAGGGTGTGGAGGCGCCGGAGTCTTCCGGCGTGGCGTGTCGTTCAGGGCGGCCTGCGGAGTCCCTCGCGCAAATGCCTGACCGCGCGCCCGCGCCGGATGGGGACAAGCGCAAGCCCCGGCGGCGTAAATGCCGTGGGGGCTTTCACTTGCGAAGGTGCGTCCGGAGAGAATCGAAATCCCGACCTCCTGATACCGGTCACCAGGATCGTTCGGGAATCGAGTGCCATGGTTTCTCACAGAGGTCACGGAGGACACGGGGGGATCCTCTGTGCCCTCTGTGACCTCTGTGAGAGCCAAATCAGGCCGGAGACCAGAACGATGCCGTGGAAAGCGGTGATCCGTTGGTCAGAAGGTCTCTCCGGTCGAAGGCGATGATCCTGCGCGAGAATGGGGCACGCCGATCATGGATCGGATACGGGTTCACCGTCTCGCGACGACCCTGAGACGGGGAGCAGGCGAGCTCGGTTCTCCCGCTCCCTTTTCGCACCGGCACGGAATCGGTAACCTACACGTCACCCGCTTGCCGGCCCTATCCGTCGCTCCTCAGGACCCGCCCATGACTGAATCGCTCTCGCGCCGCGCCGGCGCCGCCGTCGCGCTCACGCTGGCCTGCGCCGCATCGCTCCACGCGCAGGTGCCGGCGAGCGCCCCGCAGGCCGGCGCCCGCCCGGTGTTCGTGAACGGGATGGCGCAGGTCGTTCCGGCGTTCGCCGATTCGTCGCAGTGGATCCGCCAGAATCTCTGGGTGGAAACGGACTTCGACTCCGACCGCGACGGCCGCAACGATCGCCTGCACGTGGCGGTAACGCGCCCTCGCCAGACGCAGACCGAGGGGCTGAAGGTGCCGGTCGTGTACGGGTCGAGCCCGTACTACGCCGGCCTCGCGCGCACCTTCGCGTTCTGGAACGTGCGCCAGGAGCTCGGCGAGCCCTCGCCGCCGCGCGCCCCGATGGTCCCTCCCCCGTACGATTCGACCCGCACGCGCATCTCGAACCAGCTCGTGCGCACGTGGGTGCCGCGCGGCTTCGCCGTGGTGCATTCCGATGCGCCGGGCACCGGGCGCTCGCAGGGATGCGTGACGGTGGGCGACACGCCGGAGCGCACCGCGATGAAGTTCGTCATCGACTGGCTGAACGGACGCGCGAGGGGCTACACGACGCCGGCCGGCGCCGAGCAGGTGCCGGCGGCGTCGTGGTCGACCGGGAAGGTGGGGATGATCGGCACGTCGTACGAGGGCACGCTGCCGCTCGCCGCGGCGACCACGGGGGTCGGAGGGCTCGAGGTGGTCATCCCGGTCTCGCCGAACACGTCCTACTACCACTACTACCGTTCGAACGGGCTGGTGCGCTCGCCGGGCGGGTACCTCGGCGAGGACGTGGACGTGCTCTACGACTTCGTCGCCAGCGGCCATCCCGCGACGCGCGCCCAGTGCGATCGCATCTGGAAGGGCGGCGTCTTCGCGCAGGGGCAGGACCGCGCGACCGGCGACTTCAACGACTTCTGGGCCGCGCGCGACCTGCTGCCGCACGTGGGGAACATCCGCGCGGCGGTGCTGCTCGCGCACGGGCTCAACGACTTCAACGTCATGCCGTCGCACAGCGTGCGGATCTACGAGGCGATGAAGGCGCGCGGCCTCCCCGTGTCGCTGTACCTCCACCAGGGCGGCCACGGCGGCGATCCGCCCGACGACATGGTGAACCGCTGGTTCACGCACTACCTGTACGGCGTGGACAACGGCGTGCGCCGCGACCCGGCGGTGTGGATCGTGTCGAGCACCGCCGTCGATTCGGCCGTCGCCAGGGCGCGCAGGTCCGGCCAGCGCGGCTCGATGCCGGCGCCGGCTCCATGGGCGTCGTTCCCGGCGCCGGGGTCGGCGCACGTGCGGCTCCATCCCACGGCCGGTGGCGACGGCATCGCCCCGCTGGCCCTCCGTCCCGCGCGCGGGACCGGGTCGATCGTCGATGACGCCGCCGTCACCGGCAGCGCCAGTGCCGCCGCGCCGAGATCGGCCCACCGCCTGCTCTTCGCGACGGCGCCGCTCACCGATTCGCTGCGCATCTCGGGCACGCCGCGCGTCACGGTGCGCGTGGCCGCCGACCGGCCCGCGGCGAACCTCAGCGTCTGGCTGGTGACCCTGCCCTACGACTCGACGCAGACCGGCGCCGCCAGCCGCGCCGGGGTGGTGACGCGCGGGTGGGCCGACATCCAGAACCACGCGTCGCTCGCGCGCGGCGGCATGTACGATTCGAAGCAGCGCGGCGTGCCGCTCGTCCCGGGGCGGTTCTACGACCTGACCTTCGATCTCGAGCCCGACGACCAGGTCATCCCGGCGGGGAAGCAGCTGGGGATCATGATCATGTCGAGCGACCCGGAGTTCACGCTCTGGCCCAGGGCGGGAACGCGGCTGACGGTGGATCTCGCGGGGACGTCGTTCTCGGTGCCGGTGGTGGGCGGCGCCAGCGCGTTGACGCGCGCGGGGGGCGTGCGGCCGAACCGCTGATCCGGGCAAGACGAAACGCGGGCGGTGCGCTCCGGCGCGTCCTTACGGCGACGGCCGCTTGTAGACCAGCCGGTAGACGAGCGGCACGGTGAGGCGAGGGCTGGTCATCGTGGCGGCCATCGTCAGCGTGGTGCCATCCGGGCTCACGGTGAAGACGTTCTGGCGCTGGCCGTCTTCCGAACGGAAGGTCTGCACCAGCGCCCCGTTCTCCCACGTGGTCGTCACCACCATGCAGCTGCGCCGCATCTCGGGGCAGGAGCCGCCCAGCCGGCGGTGCCAGAACACCGGCTCCCCGTTCGCCGGGCTCGCTACGGTCGGGTACCCCGGCATCTCGACGGTGACGTTCTGGTCGAAGGAAAAGACCAGCCGCGGGTAGGGGACGTTCAGCGACCGGAGCCGCGGGCGTGCGACCTGGCGCATGACGACGTTCATCCCCGCGATCGACGTGTTGATCTTCGCGTCGATGGTGTCGCTCTGCGCCGGGTCGAGCGTCCAGGCGCCGCTGAACCGCGGGCTCTCCTGCGCCAGCCCCGCGGTGCTCGCCAGCAGAAGCGCGACGATCGCCAGCAGTGGAATGCGTTTACGGTTCATGGTGCGTTGGTTCATATCCGGGGACTGGGAAGAAGGCCGCGAGCCGGGAACGCGGATCCTCTTCCGGGCGAGCGAAAGCCCCGACGGCGCAAACGCCGTCGGGGCTTTCACTTGCGAAGGTGCGCCCGGAGAGATTCGAACTCCCGACCTTCTGATCCGTAGTCAGACGCTCTATCCAGCTGAGCTACGGGCGCGTCGTCCGTCTATCGTGGCGCTGCACTCCACGAAGAAAGTGCACCGGGAAGGAATCGAACCTTCAACCTTGGGATTAAGAGTCCCCTGCTCTGCCAATTGAGCTACCGGTGCGTTCGCTGCACAGGCCGGGGAATGTATGGAAACAGCCCCTCCCTGTCAACCCGCCGCGGCTCGTTCCGCGCATGCCGCCGGCGCGCGTCGCTTCCGAAGATCAAATATAATCGAAAGAGGCGATTACCGGAAGAGATTTCGCGGCAAGTGTTTATGGAACGGGCGCGGATCGGAGTGGTGGATTTCCGCGAGGGGCTGGAACCGGCGCATGCGGCGGCGGGCCCCCTCCCCCCGGCCCCCTCCCCGCGCTCCGCGGGGGAGGGGGTGAACGGCAGGGGCGGTGGGTGCGGCTCGTTCAACCTGAACGCGAAAGTGCGTGGGACCCGCCGGGGGATCCCACGCACTTGCGCACTCACGGACCCGTTCAGAGCATCTTAGAACGCCGGGTACCCCGTCACGTCGTTGCCCAGGATCAGGCCGTGCACGTCGTGCGTGCCCTCGTAGGTGTAAACCGACTCGAGGTTGGCCATGTGGCGCATGGCCTGGTACTCCACCAGGATGCCGTTGCCGCCCAGCAGCCGGCGCGCCTCGCGGGCGATGTCGCAGGCCATGCTCACGTTGTTGCGCTTCGCGAGCGACACCTGCTCGGGGCGCATGGTGCCCTGGTCCTTGAGATTGCCCAGGCGCCAGCAGATGAGCTGCGCCTTGGTGATCTCGGTGAGCATCTCGGCCAGGCGCGTCTGCTGGATCTGCGTGGCGGCGATCGGCTTGTTGTCGAACTGCACGCGGTTCTTGGCGTAGGCCAGCGCCTCGTCGTAGCACGCCATGGCCGCGCCCACCGCGCCCCACGCGATCCCGTAGCGCGCCTGCGTGAGGCACATCAGCGGGCTCTTGAGGCCGCCGCTCTTGGGGAGCAGCGCGTCGTCGGGCAACCGCACGTCCTGCAGCACCAGCTCCGAGGTGTCGGAGGCGAGGAGCGACAGCTTCCCCTTCTGGTCCTTGGCGGTGAAGCCCGGCGTGTTCGTGGGGACGATGAAGCCGCGGATCGACTTCGTATCCGACAGCTCGCCGGTCTTGGCCCAGACGATGGCGATGTCGGCGGTGGAGCCGTTGGTGATCCACATCTTAGCGCCGTTGAGCACCCAGCCGTCGGCGGTCTTCTGCGCGCGGGTGATCATCCCGCCCGGGTTGCTGCCGAAGTCGGGCTCGGTGAGCCCGAAGCAGCCGATGGTCTCGCCGGCGGCCATGCGCGGCAGGTACTGCTGCTTCTGCTCCTCGCTGCCGAAGGCGTAGATCGGGTACATGCAGAGCGCGCCCTGCACGCTGGCGAAGGAGCGGATCCCGCTGTCGCCGCGCTCGAGCTCCTGCATGATCAGGCCGTACGCGACGTTGTTCAGGCCGGCGCAGCCGTACTCCTCGGGCAGATTCGCGCCGTACACGCCGA
>DASQLJ010000583.1:0-31276 GCA_035630095.1 Longimicrobium sp. | reverse complement strand
CCGCGCCGCATCGATGTCCCCGGCGCCCACCTGCCGAAGGTGGTCTACTACTTCTCCGATCCCTATCCCTACTTCGACCAGGACGTGGTGGTGATCGGGGCGGGGAACAGCGGCGTGGACGCGGCGCTCACCAGCTGGCGCGAGGGCGCGCGCGTCACCCTGGTGCACCTGTTCGAGACGCTGGACCGCGGCATCAAGCCGTGGGTGCGCCCCGACATCGAGAACCGCATCGCCGAGGGTTCGATCCGCGCGCTCTGGCGCAGCAAGGTGGTCGACATCCGCCCGCTGGAGGTGGAGATCGAGAGCCTGGACACCGGCGAACGGCAGACGCTGAAGAACGACTGGGTGCTGGCGATGACCGGATATGCGCCCGACCCGCACCTGCTGCGCGGCCTGGGCGTGACGGTCGACGAGACGACCGACATCCCCGCGCACGACCGCGCCACGATGCGCACCGACGTGCCGGGCGTGTACATCGCCGGCGTGATCGCCGCGGGGCTCGACGCCAACAAGATCTTCATCGAGAACGGCAAGTTCCACGGCCCCCTGATCGCCGACAGCATCCTGGGCCGCGACCCCGACCCCGAGACCGTGCGCATGGCGAAGTCGCTGGCGACGGCGGTGTGAGGGGGCGGGGCCCGCGGGGCCCCCACCCTGGCTCGTTCCTCGCCTGTCCCTCCCCCAAAACAACCTGGGGGAGGGACACCTGCGTCGGCGTACCCTGCGGGCGACGGTGTGTCAGTTAGATCATCGTGACGGTTGGTTGCCGAATCCACGGATGAACGATGGCGCCGGGTCCCACGCGGGGCCGGCGCCGTTTTCATGATATCAGATCGGGAGATTTCCATGCGTCCGACCCACCTCAAGATGTCATCCTGAGGCCGACCGCACCTATCTCTCTGCCATTGAAAGACTTGGCAGGCCGAAGGATCTATACTCGGCCTTTGAGCGACAGGCGGTCTGACGCTCGGGTCGATGGTTTAGATCCTTCGGGCGCCGCCATGGATTGGTGCGCGCGAAAGCTCGGTGCAGCGGCGCCGCTCAGGATGACATCGCTTGGGATTGCCGTCGTCCGGACGATGATGGGCGGCGGCACAAGATGCGGGCGAAGCAGGGGCTTCGTCCGCATCCGGGGGTGCTGCAGGGATGGCGAGTGGGTCAGCCGGCGCGGGAGAGTTGCCGGGCGTAGCCGCGAAGGCCCTGCACCACGTCGTCGGCGTAGGCGGGCATGTCGCCCACCATCACCTCGGCGTTGCGGGGCAGCGCAAGCTCCAGCGCCTCCACCGCGCGGATGATCGCCTCGGCGCGCGAGGCGCGCGGGCTGGCGACCTCGGCGTGCGGACTGGCGACGCGGCGGCGGCGGAGCTTCTCGAACTCCGTGCGGCCGGCATCGGTCAGGCTCAACCACCCACTCTTTTCCTCCACCATCCCGCGCGAGCGCAACGCGCGCACGACGCGGCCATCCAGGTTGTCCGTCAACACGGGACCCGTCTGGCGGTACAGGTGGCGGAGAAGATCGACCTGCTTTTCGTTCAGGGGAATTGCGAGGTTGTTCATATCATCATACTGATAGCGCTAAAGCAAAAGCGCAAGCTCTTTGACGCATCACCGCTCCCAAATGATTACTTTCTGAAACGAATGCGCAAGTGGGCCGCGGGCAAACGGATGCAGCCGTAGTGACCTCGACCGAGCAATGTCCACTTGTGTGCGGGCTTCTTCGCGACTCCGTTACACACGGCGGGGGAAATTCGTTCCTCCAGCCGTGCTCGAAAGATGGACAGCGAACCGCAAAGGTAGGGCTCCCGCACGCGCAAAACATTCGCACCGAAAAAGCCACCATGAACACACGATGCGTCTCATGCGCGGCCGCGCGCGTCCACTCCCGCATCGTTTCTAAGGCACGCGAGTGATCGACGTGATCGCCCGATCACGCAGTCGCCGGCCGGCCTACGGAGGCGGGTGGAGTGCGCGGTATCTACCCGGATGTAAAGCGCGGCCTCGTCAATCGTCCAGCAGGCGGGTGTGGCCTCGGGGGCAGGTGCCGTGGGTGCAGTCGTAGAAATCGTCCTCGAACTCCACCTGTTCCACCCAGTGGGCCCGGCAGTAGCACGCGTCGCACGCGGGGCAATAGAAGGGTGCCCATTCGCTGTTCAGCGACCACAGCGCGCGCGGGTCGCCGCCGCGCAGCGCCTCCGCCGCGTGCGCGTAAGTCGCCGTGGGTGACGCCTCTTCCCACATGGAGGCGAAGACGGAGAGCACCAGGCGGTTCCCCGCGCCGGTGGGCGAGCGCACCACCTCCACGCGCCCCGCCACGGCTCCGCAGGCGGCGCAGGCGTACTCGGCGGCGGGGGTGGGCATCGGGGGAGCTCTCGGGGAGAAACGAAGCGGCCGGCGAGCGTTCGCTCACCGGCCGTTTGGGGTCAGCCGCGCATCCGTTCGGGGTCGAGCCCCACGGAGCGGCACCAGTCCTCGTAGGCGAAGGGCGAGATCTCGCTGGGCTTGATCTCGCTGCGGCCGCCCCAGAAGACGTTGGTGTAGCCCACCGGGATCCCCGCCTCCCCCAGGTGCCGGTCGATGGCGGCCTTGTGGGCGAGCACGGCGTCCTTCTCGGTGCCGTGCGCCACGCCCATCACGTTCACGTCGCAGAACTCGGGGCCGCCCTCGCGCCAGTAGGCGTGCGTCATCACGTAGTGGCGGCCCACCTCGCGGCCGGCGTCCATCTCTCGCCCCGGCGGCACCTGCCAGTGGAAGAGCGCGTTGTAGCGCGTCACCCGCTCGCCCGCGGCGTTGGGCTTGTAGTGCTCCAGGAAGGTGGAGAAGCGCCCGATCACCTTCCGCTCGTTCAGCCCGCGCGCGACCTCCACGAACGTCTCCAGCGGCACCCCGGCCTCGTCGGCGCGCGCCGTCCACGGGTGCTCGCGGATCTCGTCCACCTCCAGCTCGCGCTTGAGCGCCATCAGCACGCGCCACTCCAGCTCGTTCAGCTCGACGACGTTGGTGTCCTGCACGGCGCCCGGCTCGTCGGAGCGCGCGCCGGGCTCCAGGCCGCGGCGGCGCACGTGGCCCACGCCCAGGGTGAACAGCGCCTTCGCGGGGAGGAGCTTGAAGGAGAGCGCGCCGGTGCGCTCGGCCAGGTACTCGGCGTGCTTCCGGATCGAGAAGCGCTGCGGCACCTTGAGCGTGGTCCACAGGCGGTACCTGGACCCCGTGGTCTCGCGGTCGGTGGTGCGGATCACCACGTGGCCGGAGAACGGGTCCTCGCGGAACATGAGCTCGAACGCCGCGTCCAGGCGGTCGGGCGGGACCTCCCACGCCACCAGGGCGCCGGGGGCCAGGTTGGTGGCCATCAGCGTCTGCCGCACGCGGCGGATGGTGCCGGCCGCCAGCATCGCGCGGATGCGCTCCAGCACCGTCTCCAGCTCCACGCCGCTCAGCCGCGCGATCTCGTGGAAGGGCTCTTCCTGGAACCCCTGCAGCCGGTCTTCCGACACGGCCAGGATCGCCGCGTTCACCGGGTCCGCGGTCTCGACGGGGATGGTCGTCGTCGCGCCCGCGGGATGGTTATCGATCATCGAATGCCTTTCGTCGCTACGAATGGTGCCGCAACAGGCGCGAGAGTGCGTGGGAACAGGTGCGCGAGTGCGTTTCGGATCCGCGTGGACGATGCATCATCCGGCGAGTCCCTGCCGGCCGACGCACTCGCGCACTGGCGCACCGGTCAGTCAGTCTTCCCCCGCGCCCTCGCCCGCCCCCGCCGCCGGCTCCTCCCCGCGCCGCAGCGTGAGCTTGTACGCCTCGGGCGGCGCGTTGGGCTTCACGCGGACGGACTTGGCGGGAATGCCCACGTTCACGTGGTACGGGCGCACGTCCTTGGTGGCGACGGCCATGGCGCCGACCATGGCGTTCTCGCCCACGTGCGTGCCGGCGAGCACGGTGGCGTGGTAGGTGATGCGCACGCCGTCGTCGAGCACCGTCTTCAGGTTGCTCACGTCACGCTGGTCCACGATGGAATGCGTGTGCGAGTAGATGTTGGCGAAGTCGCTGATGCTCACGCCGTTGCCCAGCACGATGCCGCCGCGGTCGTCCAGCAGCACGTTGCGGTGCACCACCACGTCGTCGCCCACCTCCAGGTTGTAGCCGTAGCTGAACTCCACGAAGTGGAAGCACTTGAAGTTCTTCCCCACGCGCTTGAAGACGTGCGGCGCCAGGGTGCGCCGGAAGCGCACGCCCAGGTGGATGTTCTGTCCCAGCGGGCTCTTGTCGAACATCTGCCACATCCACAGCAGCGGCTTGCGCTCGGTGAACTTCTCCACGTCCACCTCGGCGTAGTATTCGGGCTCCAGCGTGATGTTGCGCGCGTCCATCTGCGCCAGCGCCACCTGCGCCGCCAGCGGCAGGGTAGCCGGGTCGACGCCCGCGAGCTGGGGATGGAAGAGGCCGGTGAGCACCGAGCGGCACAGCTCCCAGCGGTCGTCGCCGCGCTCCAGCGCCTCGCCCAGCTCGCCCAGCCAGCGGTCGTACAGCGCCACGCTCTCCCGCGAGGGGTCGAGCTGGCGCAGCGGATATATCGGCATGATCGGGCCCGTCCGTCCGGTCGGTTTCGGTCGTGGTTGAGACTTCCAGAACGCCCAAAACTAGGCCCCGCGTCAACCCCGCGCCACCGGAGTTCGCTGATTCGGACGACGAAGGCGGCGATCCACGAAGGATCGCCGCCTCGGAACCGCCGACAGGTGCGTGCCCGCGCGCCGTCCCCGGGCGCGGGCGCAGCCATCCGCCGATGCCCCCTACCGATTCCGCCGCTGCACCTGCACCGCCGACGTGCCGATCTGCTCCGCGACGTACTGGGCCAGCGTGTTCTCCAGCAGCCCGGTGCTGACGCATTCCACCGGGTACTGCGACGAGTCGCGGCGCTGCACCCGCGCGTTGACCTGCGTGAGAATCACGGTGCCACCCCTGGGGTCGGTCTCCACGCGCGAAAGCAACCCGAAGGTGATGTCGCCCTGGTCGGCGATCGGGCCGGCGAGCGAGTTGCGCCCGCAGGTGAAGTAGCGCGAGTTCGCCTCGCCCGTGTAGAGCTGCCCGCGGACCCGCATGTTCGGCGTCGACAGTTCCTTGCGCACGCTGTCGGCCACGGAGGCGGCGAAGCCCAGCCGGCGGTACGCCTCGGGCAGCGTCTGCCACACCTGGTCCACCGTGTGCGGCAGCACCGCGCGGGCGAACGGCTTCTCGGCACGGAAGTACAGGTTGTCGCCCTCGCGCCCGCCCGAGGCGATGCGGTCCTGCGCGGCGGCGGGGAGCACGGTGGCCAGGGAGAGGGCGGCCAGCAGGAACAGGCTTCGACGCATGGTGGGGTGTCCCGTGCAGGGGTTCTGGGGATGGGGGAAGGGCTTCAATGCGTGATCTGGACCGCGATCCCGCCGGGGAGCGGCGTGACCGCGACGGATGGTGCCGGGGCCGCGCCGTGTGCCGGGGCGCGGCGGGCGTGCAGGCGGTGGATGGCGTAGCGGCTGCCCACCACGCCCACCAGCGCGCCGCCCACCACGTCGCTGGCCCAGTGCCGGTCCTCGTACACCCGCGACCAGCCGACCAGCGCCGCGGTCCCGTAGGTCGCCGCGGTCACCCACGGCGTGCGCGCCTCTTCGCTGATGGACGCCGCGAGCGAGAAGGCGACCGTCGCGTGGCCCGACGGGAACGACTGCCAGCGGTCGCGCCGGTTGAAGGGCCGGTAGCGGTGCGGGTCGTCGGTGAAGGCGGGCCGCTCGCGCCCCACGCCCACCTTCACCACCCCGTTCGCCACGCCCGAGGCGAGGAGCGCGATCCCCACGTGCTCCACCGCCTCCGCCGTCCTGGGCGAGCCGGCGAGCTTGCCGCCAGCCCAGGCCACGCCCAGCCCGATCGCGGCGATCTGCGGCCGCCCGCCGTAGTTCAATCGGTCCGACGCCCACTCCAGCCGCGTGCCGCCGCCCTCGGGCACCCGCCGCTCGATCGCCCGGTCCAGCAGCAGCGAGCCGGCGAGGGCCGCCCCGGCGCCGGCCCACAGCAGCCGGTCGATCCCGGGCCGTTCCTGCGCCGCCGTCGGGTGCGCGCTCCCCGCCAGCACGAGCAGCGCGAGCAGGGGCGACGCGGCGCGGCGTACGGCGGAGCGGATCAAGTGGGGTCGGGTGCGGTGCGGACGTGGCGTCGACAGCGGGGTGGCGCCACGGGCCGGCCGCTCGGGACGTGCGTGAGCCCCAAAGCTAAATCTGGATTCCGGGCGCGGCAACACATACGTTCCGGGACGGGACAAACCGCTGCCGCGGGGCACTTCTTGCGAAACCCCGGGCGGGGCGGGTGCGTACCCCATGGTGAGCCATCCACCCTTCGCCGCTCCGGGGCACGGAAATCGCGCCCCGCGGCACCCTCGTTGCACCCGAAGGCCCGAACCATGCACGACCTGCTCCGCGCCCGGCTGATGCGCAACATCGAGGCGCTGCCCGAGGCGCAGATCTACCAGGCGCTCGACTTCGTCGAGTTCCTTTCGTCCAAGTACGCCCGCGAGAGCCTGCGCGAGCCCGGCGTCTTCCAGAAGTTCAGCGAGATGCTGGAAGACAAGATGCGCGGCCAGGGGCTCGCGTTCGGCACCATCAAGGGCGCGCTGGGGGTGATGGGCACGGCGGGGCGGGTGATGTCCGGCATCACCGAGGCCGGGCGCACCGTCATCCGCGAGGTGGAGAGCGTGATCACCCCGCGCGACGACGAGCCACCCCCGCCGCAGCTCCCGCCGCCCAGCCGGCAGCCCGACGGCGACCCGCGGCCGGGCCAGGCCACGGGGTGAACCGGGTAAGACCCACACGCAAGGGGACGGATGGCTGACTCAAGGAAGAAGATCCCGGTGCGAAGCCGCCTTCGGAACGAAGACGAGGACGACGACGACCTGGTGGGCCCGCGCACCGGCGGCAGCCGCCCGGCGGCCCGCCCGCGCCGTGCATCGGGGGGGAAATCGGGCCGCTCGGCCGCGGCGGCGCGGTCGTCGCGGTCGCTCTGGGAGCACGACTGGGTGCGTTCGCTGGTGCGCGACATCCCCAGCTTCGGCAAGCTGCTGTGGGGGCTGGCGCGCGACCCGCGCGTCTCCAAGACCGACAAGGCGCTGGTGGTCGGCGTCCTGGTGTACGCCGCCCTCCCCGCCGACGTGATCCCCGACTGGATCCCCGGCCTGGGCGAGATGGAGGACCTCTTCCTGCTGGCGCTGGCGCTCAGCCGCCTGCTCACCAACGCCGGTGAGGAGGTGCTGGAAGACCATTGGGACGGCGACGCCGAAACGCTGGAGACGCTTCTCGAAGCGCTGGACAGCGCCTCGGAGCTCCTCCCCGGGCCGATCCGTGGCCTGCTGGGAGCACGCCGCTAGCGTCCACGGCCCACAACGATGTCACCGAACCGCCGCCCGGGCTTCCGGGCGGCGGTTCGTCTATCTTCCATCCCCCCCCAGGCGTTTGGAGCGAGGCGAGGCCCGCTGACCGGCGGGTGAAGCCGCAGCAACAACGACGAAAAGCCTCGCAAACTACGCGAGGCTCCACCAGCCTCGATGACAGAATCGCGGCTCGTTTCCTCGAATATCTCCGCTCCGCTGTTCATCTACGGCCCGGGACGTAGATGGTTCCGAGCTTGACCGGCGTCGACGTCAGCGGACGATCGGCCGGGCGTGCGGGTCGGGGCGGCTGGCGACGGCGCGGGGCTCGGGGCCGTCGGCGAGGAGCCGGTCGAGCTTCTTCACCACCTCGGCGCGGTTCTTGGCGAACAGGATCTCGGTGGGCACGCGCTTCACGTACCGCGCGACGCCGTACGGCAGCCGGTCGAGCCGCCTCCGCTCCCGCCGCTCGCTCGCGACGAAGTCCCGCAGCGCCACCACGTGCGCGCGCGTCCACGCCCACAGCGTGCGGCCGCGGATCGACGCCACGTAATATGCATCCCCCGGCCAGTTCAGCCGGTGCTTGTCGAGGTACCCGCACGATCCGCAGCGACAGATCCCCCACGTCTCCCCGCGCTTGTCGATGCTGGATATCTCGTCCCACGAGAGCAGGCGCGGGTGGTGGATGACGAAATACGAGCTGTGCACCCACACGCCGGTGACGTTCGGGTCGGCCGCGAAGGCGCGCGCGGCGGCGCCGTTCACCCCGCTGTACGCGTCCGACAGCGCCGCCTCCGCGCCGCATTTCGGGCAGCGGATGGCGATCGCCTGGTCGACGTCGTGCATCGGAAAGAGGTGATCGATGTGCTTGATCATCAGCCGAAGTGGGGTGGTGCCTGAGACGCGCGCGTCACTTAACGATGATTCCGCGCCGCCCGTGACGGCAAGTCGCACCGGCGGCGGCGTGCGGTCCGCCAAGCACGGAACGCGGGCCACTTGCGCGGGGACCGCTCGCATGTTAAAAGTTTAAACGACTTTAAAAGTCTACCCCAAAACGGTTGAAAGACGACGCTCGTGATCCCTGAATTCGTTCGACGACGGCCCCAGGAACCCCTGCCGGACCTGCCGGACGGCGCGCACCCCGACCGGGGCTGGCGCCGCTCGCGGGTGGACCCGAGCCTGGCGGAGGTGTTCCACTCGGTGCCCGTCACCGGCAAGACGCCGTGGCGGAAGTTCCTGGCGTTCCTGGGGCCGGGGTACCTGGTGGCCGTGGGGTACATGGACCCCGGCAACTGGGCGACCGACCTGGCCGGCGGCAGCGCGTTCGGGTACCGGCTGCTGTGCGTGGTGCTGCTCTCCAACATGATGGCGGTGCTCCTCCAGGGGCTCGCCAGCAAGCTGGGGATCGTCACCGGGCGCGACCTGGCGCAGGCGTGCCGCGACCACTACGGCAAGGCCACCGGCTACGCGCTCTGGGTGCTGTGCGAGCTGGCGATCGCCGCGTGCGACCTGGCCGAGGTGATCGGGTCGGCGATCGCGCTGAACCTGCTGTTCGGGATCCCGCTGCCGGTGGGCGTGGTGCTCACCGCGCTCGACGTGCTGCTGGTGCTGATGCTCCAGAAGAAGGGCTTCCGGATGCTGGAGGCGCTGGTGATCGCGCTGGTGGTGATGATCGGCGGGTGCTTCCTCTTCGAGATCATCATCTCGCAGCCCGACGTGAAGGCGGTGTTCGGCGGCTTCGTCCCCCACGCCGACGTGATCCGCAACCCGCAGATGCTGTACATCTCCATGGGCATCCTGGGCGCCACGGTGATGCCCCACAACCTGTACCTGCACTCGTCCATCGTGCAGACGCGGCGCTACGAGACCAACGCCGCCGGCAAGCGCGAGGCGGTGCGCTACGCCTTCATCGACAGCACGGTGGCGCTCACCTTCGCGCTGTTCATCAACGCCGCGATCCTGATCGTGGCCGCGGCGACGTTCCACAAGACCGGGAACACGCAGGTGGCCGAGATCCAGGACGCGTACCACCTGCTCACGCCGCTGCTGGGGGCGGGCGCGGCCAGCACGGTGTTCGCCCTGGCGCTGCTCGCCAGCGGCCAGAACAGCACGCTCACCGGCACGCTGGCCGGGCAGATCGTGATGGAAGGCTTCCTGGACCTGAGGATGCGGCCCTGGGTGCGGCGGCTGCTCACGCGCAGCATCGCCATCGTCCCCGCGGTGATCGTGGCGATCATCTACGGCGAGAGCGGCACCGCCAAGCTGCTGGTGCTGAGCCAGGTGATCCTGAGCCTGCAGCTCTCCTTCGCCGTCTTCCCGCTGGTCAACTTCACCTCCGACCGCGAGAAGATGGGCCAGTTCGCGAACGCCTGGTGGCTCAAGGGGCTGGCCTACACCGTCGCGGTCCTGATCGCGGGGCTGAACATCTGGCTGCTGTGGCAGACCTTCACCGGCTGGCTGGGGTGACCGCCATGTACAAGCGAATCCTGGTACCGCTCGAGAACTCGGCCTACGACGAGGCGATCCTGGAGCACGTGGCGCGGCTGGCGAAGGTGTGCGGCGCGTCGGTGCTGCTGGTGCACGTGGCCGACGGCTGGGTGGCGCGCACCTGGCGCCAGCTCGACCTGCGCGAGAGCGAGGAGATGGACCGCGACCGCCGCTACCTGGAGTCGGTCGCGGCGCGGATCGCGGAGGCGGGGCTGGAGGTGGACGCCGTGCTGGCCGGCGGCGACCCCAGCCGCGAGATCGTGCAGATCGCCGAGCGCGAGGGGTGCGACCTGATCGCCATGAGCACCCACGGCCACCGCTTCATCTCGGACCTGCTGTACGGGAGCGTGGCCAACGAGGTGCGCCACCGCTCGCAGATCCCCGTGCTGCTGGTGCGCGGCCAGGGGCGGCGCCGGGCGACGAACGGGGCGGAGAAGGGCGCCGCCGCGCCGCCGCCGCCTTCCTCGTCGCCGAGATAACGAACCGCCGCCGGGCTCGGGCTCTCCCTCGCCGAGGTGGAGCCGCCGGCGCACCTCACCCCGCCATCACGCCATGCAGCGCGCGATCGAGGCCTTCGCGGCCATCAACTTCCTGGTGATCGGGCTTTCGCACATCGTGCAGCCGCGCGCGTGGGCGGAGTTCTTCATCTGGCTGCGGGCGAAGGGCGCGGCGGGGAGCTTCGTGAACGGCTTCCTGAGCCTTTCCCTCGGCGCCCTGGTCGTCGGCTTCCACAACGTGTGGACTGGCATCCCCGTCGTGCTCACCGTGATCGGCTGGGGCCAGCTCCTCAAGGCCGTCATCGCCTTCATCTTCCCGAAGGTAGGTTTGAAGAGCATGGCGCGCGTCACGCTCGAGAACGCGCGGATGTTCGTGTTCCCCGGCGTGCTCTTCGTGCTGATCGGCGGATTGCTCGTCTTCCACTTGGTCACGTCGACCGCGCCTGCGTAGGCGTTCCGAACTCGGCCGCAGGGTCGAGACCAGGACAGATGCCGGGCGGACGCACATCGCTCGCGGCGGACGTCGGACAAAGGCGGTTGAAACCGCAGCTATGAGAATGGGAAGCCTTCCCAAACTGCGGGAGGCCGAACAGAAAACGGCACGGACGGGAGGGGCGTTCGTGCCGTTGTCGGATGTATCGAGAGGAGGCCGAGGTCGGAGGGTAGATCGGCGTTCGAGGGGCTTGCACTTTGCGCGGCAGTAGTGTACAGATAGGGAAGCGATCCGAACGGGCACAAACGAGACACAAATGAACAAATCGGAGTTCGTCGAGCGTGTCGCCGAGAAGGCCGGGCTCTCGCGTGCGGCGGCGGCGCGGGTGGTGGATGCGATCTTCGACGCCGCCTCGGGCGCGATCTCCGAGGTGGTGCATGCGGCCGGCTCCCTCAACATCCCGGGGTTCGGCACGTTCACCAAGCGGAAGCGCGTCGCGACACGCAAGCGCCACCCCGCCAGCGGTGTGGTGATCGAGGTCCCGGAGCGTTCGACGGTCGTGTTCCGTCCCGGCCAGGGCCTCCGCGGCCCGGCGGTGAAGGTTCTCGCGCGACGCGGCGTCCAGGCGCGCTCCAAGATCGCATCGCTGCCGGCCCGGCGCTCCGCGCGCGGCGCGCTGGTGCAGAGGCGCGTCGACCCGCTCGACCGGCGCGTGGCGGAGATCCGCAGGCTCGCCGAGCACGTGTGGGAGAACCGCGCGGACGCCGAGCAGTTCCTCACCTCGCCGCACGCGATGCTGGATGGGAAGACGCCCGAACAGGCCGCCGCGTCGCCCGCGGGCGCGGAGCGCGTACGTGACATCCTGATGCGGCTCGAATTCGGAATCCCGGCGTGATCCGCACCGCTTATCGAATCTCCAAGATGCGCTACCCCGTGTTCGACGGGTTTGGGCGCAACGGACCGGCGGCCGCTGGAACTCTCCCGGCCGCGCGGTCGTCTACTGCTCGGAGAGCATGGCGGGCTCGCTGCTGGAACTGCTCGTGCACGCGAACACGCCGCTCAAGCCGCCCGGCGCGCATCACCGCGGGCGCGCCCACCTGGACGATCGCGTCGCCGTCGAGGTGATCGAGCCCGGCGACCTGGACGGGTGGGATTCGCCGGACGAGAAGCCGTCCCGCGCGTTCGGCGATCGCTGGCTGGACGAGGGGCGTACGGCGGTGCTCATGGTGCCTGCCGCGACAGCGCGTCCCTACGGCCGCAACATCCTGCTGAATCCCGCCCACCCCGACTACAACCGGATCCGCGTGGACCCGCCCGTTCCGGTGGAGTGGGATCCGCGCCTGTTCCGCTAGCCGTCCGCGCTCGTCTCCAGAACCGTCCCAGGCCCGAACCTCTCCACGCCGTACGGCTCCAGCGCCCACGCCGGCGCCTCGCCCAGCAGCAGCGCCGCGATCGCCTCGCCGGTGAGGGGGGCGAGGAGGATGCCGTTGCGGAAGTGGCCGGTGGCGTAGAGGAGGTTGGGGACACCGGGGTCGCGGCCCAGGATCGGGAGGCCGTCGGGGGTGCCGGGGCGCAGGCCGCTCCACGTCTCCACCAGCGGCGCGTGGTCGAGCGCGGGGGCGATCTCCACCGCGCCCTCCAGCAGCCGCCGCACGCCCCACGGCGTGACGGACTTGCTGAAGCCCACGCGCTCCACCGTCGCCCCGGCGATCACCCGGCCGCACGCGCGCGGCACCAGGTAGCAGCGCGGCGAATCGACCACGTGACGGAAGAGCGGCGGCGTGCTCTCCATCGCCACGAGCTGCCCGTGCACCGGCTCCACCGGGAGAGGGCGGGGAAGGCCGCGCAGCCGCCCGGCCCAGCTTCCCCCGGCGACGACGACGGCGCCGGCGTGGATCCGCCCGCCGTCCGCCAGCTCGACCCCCGCCACCCGTCCGCCCTCGCGCAGCACGGCGACGGCCTCCACCCCCGAGCGCACCTCCGCCCCCGCGCGCCCGGCGGCGAGGGGGAGCGCGGCGGCCAGCGCGCGGTTGTCCACCTGGTGGTCGCCCGGAAAGCGCAGCGCGAAGCGGACGGCGGGAGAGACGGCGGGCTCCACATCCCGCGTCTCCCCCGCCGTCAGCCGTTCCACGCACAGCCCGGCGGCGGTCTGCCAGGCGAAGCGGTGCGCCAGCTCGGCGTCGTCCTCCTCGCGCAGGGAGAGGAAGAGGGTGCCCGCGTCGCCGTAGCCCACGTCGATCCCCGTCTCCTCGCCGATCGCCGCGGCGAACGCAGGGTACAGCGCCCGCGCGGCGATGAGGAGATCGAGGAACGCGCCGGGCTCCTTCGCCTCGGCCAGCGGCGACAGCATCCCCGCCGCCGCGCGCGACGCCTCGGCGCCGGGGACGCCGCGCTCCAGGACCACGACGGAAAGCCCGGCGCGCGCCGCGCACCGGGCCACCGCACAGCCGATCACCCCGCCCCCGACCACCACCACGTCGGGGCTGCCCACCCCGCTCACGCCGCGCCGGGCTCCGTCAGGTAGGCCGTGAAGAGGCGCGCCGCGGCCTCCACGTCGCCCACGTCCACCGCCTCGAAGGGCGAGTGCGAGTAGCGGATCGGCGGGGCCACCAGCAGCGCCTCCATCCCCTGCCGCACCAGGTGCGCGCCGTCGCTGCTGTAGTGGAAGAGCACCACGTCCTGCACGGGGATGCCGTTCGCCTGCGCCACGCCGCGCATCTCCTCGATCAGCCGGCGCGAGTAGTGGACCGAGGAGTCGCGGTGCACCAGCGCCGGCCCGTGGCCAAGGCGTACCGGCACGTGCGCCTCGGAGACGGTGGGGATGTCGCCGGCCAGGCCGTTGTCGATGATGAAGCCGATGTCGAAGGCGCGGCCGTCGCGCGCCACGCTGCTGGCGCCCACCATCCCGATCTCCTCCTGCACGGTGAGCGCGAAGGTCACGTCGAAGCGCCGCTCGGCGCCGGCGATGCGCCGCGCGACCTCCACCAGCACCGCCACGCCCAGCCGGTCGTCCATCGCCTTCCCCACCAGCAGCCGGCCGACGCGGCGCACGCCGGGGTCCCACACCATGCGCGTGCCGATGCGGATCCCGCGCTCGGCGCATTCGGCGGCGGTCAGCCCCACGTCCACGAACACGTCGTCCCAGCCGTAGGCGGTCTTCACCTTCTGGTCGGGCGACATGGCGTGGCCGGTGGTGGTCGCGACCACGCCGGGGAGCGGCCCCCCGTCGGCCAGCACGCGCAGCGGCGAGCCGATGAAGTACGGCCACGAGAACTGGTCGCGCTCCCCCGGCAGCACGCGCAGGAAGCCGTCGGGCGAGACGGAGCGCACGATCAGCGACAGCTCGTCGGCGTGCGCGGCCAGGAGCACGCGCTTCCCCGGCCCGGGGAGGTGCAGGAAGAGGTTGCCCACCGGCGACTGCGTCACCTCGCCCAGCGGCTCCCACGCGCGGCGCACCCACGCCAGCACCTCGTCCTCCTGCCCGGTGGGGCCGGGGAGCTCGGTCAGCGTCCGCAGCAGCGCCTCCATCGCCCCCGCCTCCCCCTCCGTCCTGTCCGCGGCACCTGAGCCGGCGGTGGGCGCATGGGAAACCATGGATTCGGCGCGGTCTTCGCCCGGGGTCCGGGGCACCAGGGCGTCGTCGGGCGCGTCGTCGGCACGGGCGTCGGTGCGGGTCAGGTCAGACATGCTCACGATCCCCCGTTCGGGCCGTCCACGCGGCCGATGCCCTGGTCCAGGTAGGTGCGCGAAAGCTCCACGTAGTGGGCGGCGCTGGTGGTGACCCAGCGCAGCGACTCGCCGTCCAGCTCCTTCTTCACCTTCGCGGGCGTCCCCGCCGCCAGCGTGCGCGGGGGGATCTGGGCGCCGGAGCCCACCACCGCGCCGGCGGCGACCAGCGCGGCCTCGCCCACCGTCGCGCGCTGCAGCACCACGGCGTTCATCCCGATCAGCGCGCCGTCGCCCACCACGCAGCTCTCCAGCACCGCCGCGTGCCCCACCGTGACGTCCGCCCCGATCAGGGTGGGGCCCTGCCGGCTCACGTGCAGCACCACGTTGTCCTGGATGCTGGTGCGCGCGCCCACGCGGATCTCGTGCTCGGGCTCGTCGCCGCGGATCACGGCGCCGAACCAGATGCTGGCCTCTTCCTCGATGGTGACGTTGCCGATCACCACCGCCGTGGGCGCCACGAAGGCGGTGGGGTGGATGCGCGGGTGGATGCCGGCGTAGGGGAGGATGGTGGCCATTCAGGCTTCGGTAAGAATCTGCGCCAAACGAGACGCGTCGAGGTTGCTCCCGGTCAGCACCGCGGCGACCGGCCCTTCCAGGCCGCGCACGGCCCCTTCCAGCAGCGCCGCGGCGGCGACCGCCGCGGAACCCTCCGCCACCACCCCCTCCTCCACGTACAGCCAGCGGATCGCCCGCCGCACCGCCTCTTCCGAGACCAGCACGATCTCGTCCACCACGCGCCGCGCCAGCTCGAACGCCGGCAGGTCGGTGTCGCCGGTCAGCCCCTCGCAGATCGTCGGCGCGTAGACGGCGGAGGTGAGCCGCCCCGCCGCCAGCGAGGCGTGCATCGCCGCCGTCCCGTGCGTCTGCACGCCGACGACGCGGACGGAGTCGCCCAGCGCGCGCGCCACCAGCCCCACCCCGCCGATCACCCCGCCGCCGCCCACCGGCACCACCAGCGTGCGCACGTCGGGGAGGTCCTCGAAGATCTCCAGCCCCACGGTGCCCTGGCCGGCGAGCACGTCGCGGTCGCTGAAGGCGTGCACGTAACGCGCGCCGGTCTCGGCGGCGAACGCCTCGGCGGCGGCGTGGGCCTCGTCGTACCCGCCATCCACCCGCCGCAGTTCCGCCCCGTGCCGCACCACGCGCCGCTGCTTGTTCTCGGGCGTGTCGGCGGGGAGGAAGACCACCGCCCGCGCGCCCAGCAGCCGCCCCGCCAGCGCCACACCCTGCCCGTGGTTCCCGGCCGACGCCGTCACCAGCCCGCGCGCCAGCTCGTCCGCCGAGAGCCGGGCGACGAAGTTGTAGGCGCCGCGCAGCTTGAACGAGCCGGTGCGCTGCATCCCCTCCAGCTTGAGACGGACGTCGACGCCGGAAATCGCGGAGAGCGCGTCGGAGCGCTCCAGCGGCGTGCGGCGCGCCACCCCCGCCAGCCGCCTCGCCGCGTCGCGCACCTCGGCGAGGGAGGGGACGCCGGCCGTTTCGGCGCCCACGGCGCCCGATTCTGTGTTCACCCGGGAACGATTCCTGCGCGGCCCCGCGCGCGACTTCAGGGAAGGCGGAAGGCCTGGGTGCGTTCCACCGGGTGGCTGGTGGAGGCGAGCCGCGCCGTCGCGGTCAGAGCGCGTCCGCGCAGCGACGCGGCCGGGCGCCAGGTCTCGCTCCAGCTCCGCGTCTGCCCCGGGGCCAGCGACTCGCCGCGCAGCGCCTGCGTGAACATCATGTCGGCCGACCAGCGCCACACCTCGGTCGACCCGTCGCGCACGGTGAAGTCGTAGCTCTGGCCGCTGGAGAACTGCAGCGTGACCGGCTGCTGCGACGCGTTGGTCACCTGCAGGGTGAAGCGCACGCTGTCGGCCGACGCGGCGGTCTGCAGCGTGGTGACCAGCGGCCCCGCGGCGCCCGCGGGCGCGTCGCCGGGCCCGGACGAGGGCGCGGGCGCGGCGGCGGTGCGCGGCTGGCAGGCGGCGGCGATCAGGGCCATGGCGGCGAGGGCGAGCGCGGGTCGCATCGGCAGAAGGCGGGTTGGCGTGGCGGCGGGTGGCCGTCCACCCCGGCCGCCCGGGCGCGGCAAGTCCATGCCGCGCCGCGTGTTTCCGGCGGCGCCGACTCGCAAGATAGAGGCCCTCCCGAAGGCACGTCAAGCAACGGCCCAAGGCGGCCCGAACGAGCTTGCGAAAAATTTCACAAGCTCGTATATTGGGCCCCGAAGCACCTCCCGAAGCACTTGCGGGGGCCCGTAAAAGCGAGACATGGCGCAGATTCCCGAACCGCGGCGGCCCGTTCCGGGCAACATCCCCAACGCGGGGCAGTACGCCAGCGTGGGGCTGCAGTTCGCGATCGGGATCATGGCCTTCACCTTCGCGGGGAGCTGGCTCGACGGCCGGCTGGGCACCTCGCCCTGGCTGCTCCTCATCGGGGTGATGGTGGGGTTCGGGCTGAGCGGGTTCTGGATCTACCGCCGCCTGGTCGTCGCGCCGCGCGAGCGCGCGAAGACGGAGAAGACGGAGGAGCGCCGGTGAACGCCCGCCGGCTCGCCCTGGCCCTGGCCGGGGTGCTCGCCGTGGCGGCGCTGGTGTGGGTGGCCGGCCTCGCGATCGCGCCGCCCGAGGCACGGCGGGGGGTCGCGGCCGGGGCGGCGCTGGCGGGCGCCTGGCAGCTCCTGGTGATCGCGGTGCTGGCGGTGGCGCTCCCCGGGCAGGCGCTGATCGCGCACGGGGTGGGGATGCTGGCGCGGCTGGCGATGGTGGTGGCGGCGGGGCTGGTGATCGTTCCCGCCGCGGGCCTTCCCCCCGGGCCCACGCTGCTGACGATGGTGACGGTGCTGTTCGCAACCACGCTGATCGAGCCGCTGGCCTTCACGGCCCCCGGCGCACGGAACGACAAGGGTCGATGATCGCAACTGCCGCAGTCCTGCTCGCACTGGTAAGCGCCCCCGCGCAGGCGGCGCCCGGCTCCCACGCCCCCGCCGCCGTCGAGGCGCCGGTGCAGGGCACCCGTGGCGCCGAGCACGCCGCCGACCAGGTCCCCGGCATCGGCGCCCCGCACGAGGGGCCCGTGGCCGGCGAGGAGAAGCTCGACTTCCTGCACCACATCCAGGACTCGCGCGAGTGGGAGCTCCCCTTCGGCCAGGTGGTGCACTTCCCCGCCAAGGGGTCGTGGATGGTGGGGCCGCTCGACATGACGCCCACCAAGCACGTCCTCTTCATGGCGTTCGCCGGGCTGCTCACCCTCGTCACGCTGATCGGCGGCGGCGTCCTCGCCGCGCGCGCGCAGCAGGGGCGCACCTCGGGCAAGCGCCACAACATGATCGAGGCGATGGTGCTGTTCATCCGCGGCGAGGTGGTGATGCCCAACATCGGCCACGGCGGCGAGAAGTACGTGCCGTTCATCGCCACGCTCTTCTTCTTCATCCTGTTCTGCAACCTGCTGGGGCTGATCCCCTACGGGAGCACGGCCACCGCGAGCATCTCGGTGACGGCGGCGCTGGCGGTGATGACGGCGGTGGTGGTGGAGGTCGGCGGCCTGATCTCGGTGGGCCCGCGGCAGTACCTGGGCACCATCTTCTTCGTGCCCAAGGGGATGCACCCCGTGGCCGGGTGGGCGATGGGCCTCGCGCTCGCCCCGATCGAGCTCGCGGGAAAGATCGCGCGCCCGTTCGCGCTGACCATCCGCCTGATGGCGAACATGACGGCCGGGCACATCGTGCTGCTGGCGATCATCTCGCTGATCTTCGTCTTCAAGAGCTGGGCGCTGGTCGCCTTCCCGGTGCTCATGGGGGTGGCGCTCACCTTCCTCGAGCTGTTCGTGGCGGTGCTGCAGGCGTTCATCTTCGCGATGCTCGCCAGCGTGTTCATCGGCCTGGTGCGGCACGCGCACTGATCGGAAAAGTGCCCGGTCCCGAGTGCCCAGTGCCCAGGAACGGCAGGGGCACTCGGGACAGTCGGGGACTCAGGACTGTAGGACTTAGGTCCCGGCACTGAAGCCGGCACTCGGACTGGGCACTGGGCACTGGGCACTGGGCACTGGGCACTGGGAATTGAAGTTCGGGATCGCGGCGCTCCCTCCAAACGCGCCGCCGGCGGGGAACGGCTCCATCCCCGTCGCACAGTACCCGGGAGATGGGCGCCCGGGGAGGGCGTGCGGCGCTTGCGCCGGCTTGCGCCCAACCGGCCACGAGCGCCGGGCGGAGCGAGGCCCGAAACCGAAGCAGGACCAACGGGGAGACCAAGAGATGATGATGCTTCAGGAGGCCGCGAACGGCCTCAACAACGGCCTGCTGGGCGCCGGCCTGGGTGCCGGCCTCGCCGTGATCGGCGCCGGCATCGGCATCGGCCTGATCGGCCGCGGCGCGACCGAGGGGATGGCCCGCCAGCCCGAGATCGCCGGCTCGATCCAGACCGCCGGGATCATTCTCGCCGCGTTCGTCGAGGGCGCCGCCCTCTTCGCCATCGTGGTGACGTTCATGATCCAGGGCAAGATCGGCTGAGCAGGACGCAGGACGTACGCCCTCCGCGGGGTCATGCCCGCGGAGGGCCCTGGGACGGTATTCACCACCGAGTGGACATGGATCCGATGCGCCGCATCATCTTCGCAGCAACCGCAGCCCTCCTGGCCCATGCCTCGCCGCTCCTGGCGCAGGAACACGGCGGCGAGGAGTCGGGCGGGCTCCTTTCGCTGAACCCCGGGCTCAGCGTCTGGACGCTAATCATCTTCCTCATCGTGCTGGCGGTGCTGTACCGGGCCGCCTACCCGAAGATCCTGGCGGCGGTGGAGGCCCGCGAGGCCCACGTGCGCGAGCTCACCGAGAGCGCCGAGCGCGACCGCGCCGAGGCCGCCGCCCTGGTGGAGGAGCACCGCAAGCTGGTGGAGGACACCCGCGCGCAGGTGCAGAAGGCGCTGGGCGAGGCCACCGGCACCGCCGAGGCCCGCCGCGCCGAGATCCTGCAGCAGGCGCAGCGCGAGCGCGACGAGATGCTGGCCCGCGCCCGCGCCGACGTGGGCGCCGAGCGCGCCAGCATGCTGGAGCAGGTGCGCCGCGACAGCGTGGACCTGGCGATCCGCGCCGCCGAGCGGCTGGTGCGCAAGAACCTGGACGGCGACGACAACCGCCGCCTGGTGCAGGACTACCTGGCGCAGCTGGGCGGCACGCCCGCCGCGAGGGCCTGAGCCATGCGCTCGCAGATCATCGCCCGCAACTACGCCGAAACGCTGCTGGAGCTGGCGCGGCGCAACGGCGGGCAGCGCACGGTGGAAGAGTTCGGCGCGGCGATGGACCTGCTGGCCGCCGTCGTGGACGACCCGCAGGTGCGCGAGTTCCTCGCCACCCCGCGCATCGGCCTGGAGCAGCGCAAGGCCACCCTCCGCGCCGCGCTGGGCAAGCAGGTGCCCGACCTCTTCCTGCGCTTCGTGATGGTGGTGGTGGACAAGCGCCGCCAGGCGCTGCTGGGCGACGTGGCGCACGAGTACCGCGCGCTGGTGGACGAGATGAGCGGCCGCGTGCGCGTGGCCGTCTCCATCAGCCACGAGCCCGACGCCAAGCTGCAGCAGCAGATCACGGCCACGCTCACCGAGCGCCTGGGCCGCGAGGTGATCCCCACCTTCACCGTGGACCCCGACCTGCTGGGCGGGATGGTGGCGCGGGTGGGCGACGAGATCCTGGACGGCTCCGTCCGCTCGTACGCCGTGGGCCTGCGCCGGAGGATGATGGACGCGCGGGTGACTTCGGCGCCGACGCCGGCGGCGGTGTAGGAGCGGAAGTGCCCAGTGCCCGGTGCCCAGAACTACGGGCCGGCACCCTGGGCACTGGGCACTGGGAACTGGGCACTTTGAAGGTTTTGAGTCATAGACTGTTCCACTCCGGCGTCTGCCGGACCCGGAAAAGGAATCGATACGATGGCGGCTGACACCCAGCTTCGCGCAAGCGAGATCAAGAACGTGCTCCTCGGCGAGATCGAGCGGTACGACCAGCCCTTGGGCGCCGAGCAGATCGGCGAGGTGCTCGAGGTGAAGGACGGCATCGCGCGCATCTACGGCCTGATGGGCACGATGTCGAGCGAGATGCTCGAGATCACCCCCGGCAACGGCGGCGCGGCCGTGACGGCGCTGGCGCTGAACCTCGAGGAAGACAACATCGGCGCGGTGATCCTGGGCGACTGGACGTCGATCCAGGAAGGCGACCAGGTGCGCCGCACCACCCGCGTGCTCGACATCCCCGTGGGCCCCGAGTTCCTGGGCCGCGTGGTGAACCCGCTGGGCGAGCCGGTGGACGGCAAGGGCCCGATCAACCCCACCGGCGGCCGCCGCCAGGTGGACATCGTGGCCCCCGGCATCGTGTTGCGCCAGCCGGTGAAGGAGCCGATGCAGACCGGGATCAAGCCGATCGACGCGCTGATCCCGATCGGCCGCGGCCAGCGCGAGCTGATCATCGGCGACCGCGGCACCGGCAAGACGGCGATCGCGATCGACACCATCATCAACCAGAAGGGCCAGGGCGTCGTCTGCGTGTACGTCGCCATCGGCCAGAAGAACTCGACGATCGCCGGCGTGCTGGCGCGCCTGCAGGAAGCCGGCGCGATGGAGTACACCATCATCGTCGCCGCCAGTGCCTCCGACCCGGCGCCGCTGCAGTACATCGCGCCGTACTCGGGGACCGCGCTGGCCGAGTACTTCATGTACACCAAGGACGAGAACGGGAAGGGCAAGGCCACCCTCTGCGTGTATGACGACCTGTCCAAGCAGGCCGTGGCGTACCGGCAGATGTCGCTGGTGCTGCGCCGCCCCCCGGGCCGCGAGGCGTACCCCGGCGACGTGTTCTACCTGCACAGCCGCCTGCTGGAGCGCGCCGCCAAGCTGAGCGACGAGATGGGCGGCGGCAGCCTCACCGCGCTGCCGATCATCGAGACGCAGGCCGGCGACGTGTCGGCGTACATCCCGACCAACGTGATCTCGATCACCGACGGGCAGATCTTCCTGGAGTCGAACCTGTTCTACTCCGGCGTGCGCCCCGCGGTGAACGTCGGCATCTCCGTCTCGCGGGTGGGCGGCGCGGCGCAGATCAAGGCGATGAAGAAGGTGGCTGGCAAGCTCAAGGGCGAGCTGGCGCAGTACCGCGAGCTGGAGGCGTTCGCCGCCTTCGGCAGCGAGCTCGACGCGGTGACGCAGCGCCAGCTGGCGCGCGGCGCCCGCTCGGTGGAGGTGCTGAAGCAGCCGCAGTACACGCCGATGCCGGTGGAGCACCAGGTGGCGATCATCTACGCGCTCACCAACGGGCACCTCGACGAGGTGGACGTGCCGCAGATCCGCGCCTGGGAGCGCGACTTCCACGTGTACCTGCGCACGCAGCACCCGCACATCCTGCAGTCGATCCGCGAGAGCCGCGAGCTGACGGCCGAGAACGAGCAGGCTCTGAAGGCCGTGATCGCCACCTACGGCCAGCTCTTCGCCGACCCGCACAGCCCGGTGGGGACCGAGGACTTCGCCAACAACCCGATCCTGCACGAGACGGATTCGGACCGCCGCATGAGCGAGGAGCAGCTCCAGCTCGCCGGGCGCCCGGAGACGAACGCGGCGTCGGCGCGGCAGAGCTACTGACACGAGTGCCAGGTGCCCAGTGCCCGGTGCCCAGGATCCGCCTGGGCGAACCGGGCACTGGGAACCGGGCACCGGGCACTTGAGCGATACGAACGATGGCCAAAGCCAGAGAACTGAAGGGCCGGATCCACTCGGTCCAGAACACGCGCAAGATCACGCGGACGATGGAGATGGTGGCCACGTCCAAGCTCAAGCGCGCGCAGGACCGGGTGGCCGCCGCCCGCCCCTACGCCGAGCGGCTGGGCGAGGTGGTGCGCCGGCTGATCAACCCCGAGCTGGCGGCGCGCTTCCCGATCCTGCGCCAGCCCGAGCAGCAGCGCCGCGCGGCGGTGCTCCTGCTCACCGGCAACCGCGGGCTGGCCGGCGCCTTCAACGCCAACCTGATCCGCCAGGCGCGCGAGCTGCTGCGCGACCTGCGCGGCCGCGGCGTGGAGGCCGAGCTGCACGTGGCGGGGAAGAAGGGGATCTCCTTCTTCCGCTTCATGGGCGAGGACCTGCGCACCGCGGTGAGCGACCTGGGCGACCGCCCCGGCGCCGCCGACGCGGAGCGGCTGGTGAACGGCCTGATGGAGCGCTTCATCGCCGGCGAGCTCGACGCGGTGTACGTGATCTACGCGCAGTTCAAGAGCGCGCTCTCGACGCCGCCCGCCACGCTGCAGGTGCTGCCGGTGGCCACGCCCGAGGCCGGCGAGGGCGAGGGGCGCACGGTGGACTACATCCTGGAGCCCGGGGCCGACGAGATCCTGGGCCAGGTGCTCCCGCTGTACGTGCGCAACAGCGTGTACCGCGCGCTGGTGGAGACCACCGCCGGCTTCTACGGCGCCCAGCGCACGGCCATGAAGAACGCCACCGACAACGCGGGCGACATGCTCGAAGCCCTGACGCGCACGTACAACCGGGTGCGGCAGGCGGCCATCACGCAGGAGATCGCCGAGATCGTCGGCGGCGCCGCGGCGCTCGAATAACGCAGGCCGAACACGGACCACAGGAGAGATAGATGGCAGCCACTGCCCCCCAGAACGCGACCGTAGCCCCCGGCGCCCGCAACACCGGCAAGGTGGTGCAGGTGATCGGCCCGGTGATCGACGCCGAGTTCGAGACCCTTCCCGACATCTACAACGCCCTGGTGATCCGCCAGGCCGCCACCGACGGCGTGGCCGCCGTGGACGTGACGCTCGAGGTGCAGCAGCACATCGGGCGCAACCAGGTGCGCGCCGTGGCCATGAGCGCCACCGACGGCGTGGTCCGCGGCATGGAGGTGCTCGACGCGGGCACCAGCATCACCGTGCCGGTGGGCGTCAACGCGCTGGGCCGCATCCTCAACGTGCTGGGCGAGCCGGTGGACGAGCGCGGGCTGATCCCGCTGGACGCCGAGCGCTGGCCGATCCACCGCCCGGCGCCGAAGTTCGTGGACCTGGAGCCCAAGGCCGAGATCCTGGAGACCGGGATCAAGGTGGTGGACCTGCTCACCCCGTACGTGAAGGGCGGCAAGATCGGCCTCTTCGGCGGCGCCGGCGTGGGCAAGACGGTGGTCATCCAGGAGCTCATCCACAACATCGCCATGGGGCACGGCGGCCGCTCGGTGTTCGCCGGCGTGGGCGAGCGCACCCGCGAGGGCACCGACCTCTGGCTCGAGTTCAAGGAAGCCGAGCTCATCAAGGACGACAACCTGGCCGAGTCGTCCGTGGCGCTGGTCTACGGGCAGATGAACGAGCCGCCCGGCGCGCGCCTGCGGGTGGCGCTGGCGGGGCTCACGGTGGCGGAGTACTTCCGCGACGTGGAGAAGCAGGACGTGCTGTTCTTCGTGGACAACATCTTCCGCTTCACCCAGGCCGGGTCCGAGGTGTCCGCCCTCCTGGGCCGCATGCCTTCGGCGGTGGGCTACCAGCCCACGCTGGCCACGGAGATGGGGCAGCTGCAGGAGCGCATCACCTCGACCCGCGAGGGCTCGATCACCTCGGTGCAGGCCATCTACGTGCCCGCCGACGACCTGACCGACCCGGCGCCGGCGACGGCGTTCGCGCACCTCGACGCCACGACCGTGCTTTCGCGCGCGATCTCGGAGCTGGGCATCTACCCGGCCGTGGACCCGCTCGACAGCACCAGCCGGATCCTGGACCCGCAGTTCATCGGCGACCGGCACTACAACGTGGCCACCCAGGTGCAGCGCATCCTGCAGCGCTACAAGGAGCTGCAGGACATCATCGCGATCCTGGGCATGGACGAGCTCACCGAGGAGGACAAGGTGATCGTGGGCCGGGCGCGCCGCATCCAGCGCTTCCTCTCGCAGCCGTTCCACGTGGCCGAGCAGTTCACCGGGACCCCGGGCAAGTACGTGAAGCTCGAGGAGACGGTGGAGAGCTTCGAGCGCGTGGTGGCCGGCGAGTTCGACCACCTCCCCGAGCAGGCGTTCTACATGGTGGGCGGCATCGAGGAGGCCGTGGAGAAGGCTCGCAAGCTGGAGCAGGGGGGCTGACGCATGGCCACCCCCGCAACCGGCGGCGAGAGCGCGGGCACCGGGCTGCGCGTGTCGGTGATCACCCCCGAGGCCACCATCTACGAGGGCGACGCCGACCAGGTGATCGCCCCCGCGTGGAACGGCTCGCTCGGCATCCTGCGCGGCCACGCGCCGCTGATGGCGCTGCTGGGCACGGGCACGCTGCGCATCGAGCAGGGCGGCAAGAGCACCAGCTACGCGGTGTCGGGCGGCTTCCTGCAGGTGGTCGACAACACCGTCACCGTGCTCAGCGAGCGCGCGTCGGCGGCGTGACCGCCCGGTAGCTCGATCGACACAGGCCGACGGAACGGCCCCGCATCTCAAGTCTCGAGGTGCGGGGCCGTTCTGCGTTCATACCGGATTACGCAAAAGACTTGTGTCACGCAGAGTCAGCAGAAACAACCGCTGTTCTCTGCTGACTCTGCTGACTCTGCGTGAACCATCGCCGTTTCAGCACACGCCGGGCGTGGTGTAGCAGACGATGTTGCGCGTGTGCGGGCACTCCGGGCAGGTGTGCGGCAGCCCGGTCGGGCCCGGCGTTGCGACGTCCTCCGCGACCAGGTTCTGCACGGGGAACGATTCTACCCGCAGGTGCTCCGGGGCCAGGTGCAGCTTGTTCATCGTCGTCTCTCCCTTTTGCGCGATGGGCCGCGGCGCTCGTCCTCGATTCCGCAGCGGCGTCCAGAGAGTTGCGGCAAAAGACGGACCGTAAGGCGTTGTCGATCCACATCTTACGAAAATGGCCCGCGTCTCCAAGAGGAGATGCGGGCCGATTCTCTTCGGTGCTTTGGACGTGTGTGGCGCTCTGGCGCTCCCTCGGGCCGCGCGCTCCGAAGCTACCGAAGCGCGAGGTGTGCTCCCCTCCCCATCCTCCCCCCTTGTGGGGGAGGGGCCGGGGGAGGGGGGACCCCGCGGCGAACCCGCCACGCCAGCGCCTCTGCAGCCGGTCAGCCGCCCCCGTGACGCGCTGCTTCGCGCCAGTTCGGGTCCGTCACCTGGAACGGCGGCGACGACTTGCGCGTCTCCAGGTCCACCGAGATGTGGTCGGGCTGGGCGTAGAGGAAGCCGGGGAAGTAGACGCGGTAGGTGCCCGGCACCAGCGTGGCCGGGAGCTCGGCCGCCATCTGCACCGTGCCGCCGGGGGCCAGCTGGTGGATCACCAGCGCGCATGCGCCGTCCCCGCTTCCCACGCGGACCCAGCCGGCCGACGTCTGCCGCTGCAGCACGCGCTCGCACTGGCTGTACTGCACCGCCGCCGTGCCCAGGTTCTTGATCGCGAAGGTAGCGGTGCTCCCCGCGGTGTACGCTTCCCGATCGGGGGTGATCTGCAACTGCAGCACGCCGAGGAAGATCTCGTCGCTGCCGCACGCCGCCAGCATCACCGCCGCGGCGAACGCCAAGGCCGTCCGAACGATCCCACGTTTCATCGTTTCTCCGTTGTCTGGTGTGTTCTTCCCCGACAGCTCCGCGCTCAGCCGCCGGACGCGTCCTGCGCGACCAGCACCTTGACCTCGAACGACTTGGAAGTCTTCTCCGCCTCCGATTGTTCGTCCAGCACGGCGTCGTCGGCCGGCTCGCCGATGCCGGGGAGGTACACGCGGTAGATGCCCCCGGGGATGCCGTTCGGCAGGGGGATCGCGCCGCTGACGGATTCTCCCGGCTGGAGCAGGAAGATGGCGGCGGGGCAGGGAACCGACTCGAAGTTCTCCGTCACCCAGCTGAGGCCCGTCCGCCGCTGAAGCGCCCGCGCGCAGAACGAGTAGGCCACCGCCTCGTCGCCCAGGTTGCGGACGGTGAGCACCACCTCGTTCCCCGGGATGTACTGCGTCCTCTCGGGGGTGATGTCCAGGCGCAGGCTGCTGGACGTGGCGCTGCCGCACGCCGCCAGCGCGACGGCCGCCAGCGTGGCGAGTGCGGTTCGGACGAAGGAACGGGCCATGGTGGTCTCCGGGCTCGGATGATCGGTCGCACGCGGGGCCGTCCCGCGTATCCACGGCAGGAGAACGCGCCGGGTGGCGCATGGGTGACACGCAGGGCGGGCGATCGGACGAAGTGGAGGGAGCCCTCGCCGGCTGCGGGCTCCCTCCGCTTCGTCCGCGTGATCGCCTCCGCATCGCTCGCGTCAGGTGCATCTCACCGTGGCGGGCGCCGCGGCGGCGGCCCCGGTCACGCCGCCGGGCAGCAGGGACCGCCGCTGAGGCACGTGGCGCCGCAGCTCGGGGGCGAGCAGGTGTCGGGGCAGGTTTCGCACGTATGGTCGGTGCATTCGAACTTGCAGCTCTTCCCGCCGTCGCAGGTGAATCCCGCGTCGGTGTCGCCGTCCTTGCGGGCGTCGGTGGCGTCCTGGTGCCCGTGCACGGTGCGGCGGAGGCCGGCCGCGGTGGGGAGCGTGTCGAAGCTCTCCACGCGCAGGTCGTCGGGGTACAGGGTGAGCTTGCGCATGAAATCCTCCCGCGATAATAGGGTGGCGAGCGCCCTCCGCCGGGGCGTCGCACATCGGTGAGTGCGCGGGGCCGGGGACCGGTGGACCCGCGCGCGTCCGGCGGAAGGACGCGAGCACGGCAATGGGTGAGGACGACGGAGCCGGGTGGGGAACGGTGTGATGGAGCCGGTGAATTCCGGACCGGCCGGCGACATCATCATCGTACGCGGGAACGTATCGGGAGAAGCACACGCATGCCACGACGGAACCGTGCGCGATGCGTCAGGGGCACGCTTGCCTCTTCCCCACGGAAGATCTGTTGGCCTCGTGCTCGACCTTTCTTCTCCCGCGTGATCGCTTGCAGCTTACCCCACGCCGATCAGCCATTCGGGTAGCGGCCGGAACCGCCGCCGCCGCACCGCGGTATAGTCGGGTGGGATACACCGTCGTCCCGCGCGCCGCGGGCCTGCTGCTCCGGCCCGGCGTTGCAGTCGGTGCAAGGAATTTTCTGGTCTGAAACTTGTAACGGACGTTGCCGGAGTGTGCCTCGCCGGGCCGCCGTGGCCGTGGCGGGCGTTTGCGCGTACAGGAAAACAGGGGATCGGGATGAAGAAGGCGATGTTCGTGGCCGCCGCGGCGGCCGTGCTGGGTGCGCTTCCCGCGAATGCGCAGGTGTTCACGCCCACCTTCCAGAGCACGGCCCGCGGCAGCGACATCGGGCTGTACCTGAGCGACGGGCCGGGCGAGCTGGCCATCGAAGGGATCTGGCGCCGCAACTTCGGCGTGGGCGACCTGGGGCTGCGCGCCGGCTTCGCCGACCTGGCCGACGGCGTGATCCTGCTGGGCGTGGACTGGCGCCAGCCGCTGGCGCTGGGCACGGCGCCGCTGGACGTGAACGTGACGCTGGGCGCGCAGGGCGCCTTCGGCGACGTGAACGGCGTGGGCGGGCAGATCGGCCTGGCCGTGGGCCACACCTTCACCGAGACGCCGGGGGTGCGCATCACCCCGTACATCCACCCGCGCGTGGCGGTGGTGACCGCGCTCGCCGACGACGCCGACCCGCAGCTGGAGGTGCTGGCCGACCTGGGCGCCGACTTCGACTTCTCGCCCAACCTGAGCCTGCGCCTGGGCGTGAACCTGGGCGACGGCGCCGACTGGGGCATCGGCCTGGCGCTGCGCCGCTGAGGGCTATCGACCAGGGCATTCGACACACCGACACACACAGACGCATACCGGCCCGCCGCCGTACGCATCCACAGCGGCGGGCCTTCGCATCCATCGTTCACCGAAACGCATGAGCCTGAGCCTGAAACGGGTCGATCTCCACATCCACACCCACGCCTCCGACGGGCAGCTTTCGCCCACCGCCATCGTGAACGCGGCGGTGAAGGGAAAGCTGGACGTGATCTCCATCACCGACCACGACACGGTGAACGGGCTGCACGAGGCGCTGCGCGCGGCCCAGGGGCAGCCGGTTACGGTGATCCCCGGGATCGAGCTGAGCTCGCACCACGGCGAGAACGAGATCCACGTGCTGGGCTACGGCGTGGACCCCGACGCGCCCTCGCTGCAGGCGCACCAGGCGCTCGCCGGCGACCGCCGCGCCGGGCGCATGCAGGAGATGGTGCGCCGGCTGCAGGGGATGGGCGTGGGCGTCGCGTTCGAGGACGTGCTTCGCGTGGCCGGCCCCGAGGCGAGCTCGCTGGGGCGGCCGCACCTGGCCCGGGCACTCCAGCAGGCGGGGCACACCCGCAGCGTGGGCGAGGCGTTCGACCTGTACCTCAAGGACGGCGGCAGCGCCTTCGTGCCCAGCCAGTTCCCCAGCGTGCGCGAGGCGATCGACGCGATCCACGCGGCGGGCGGGGTAGCGGTGTGGGCGCACCCGGCGCTGGAGGTGTTCGACCGCGAGGTGCGCACCTTCGCCGGCTGGGGGCTGAACGGGATCGAGTGCCTGCGCCCCAAGACGCCGCCGGTGGAGAGCATGCTCTTCGAGCAGGCCGCGCGCGACATGGGGATGTTCCGCACCGGCGGCTCCGACTGGCACGGCCCGCACAGCGGCCGCCTGGGCGACTGGTGCGTGCGCGGCGACGACGTGCGCGACTTCCTGGCCGCGCGCGGGCTGGCGGACTGAGCGGCGGACCCTCGTCCGTTCCACTCCGTGAGCTCCGCTGACTCCGTGTGAAACGAAGCACCGCAGGTTTCACACGGAGTCAGCGGAGCCGACGGAGGAACGTCGGCCGCGGCTCCGGCGGATCGCACGTCCGCGGTCCCGGTGACGTAAGCCGGTGGGGAACTTGCAGTTGTATCCGTCGATACCCGGCTGGCTCTCCTCCCGCGCGGCCCGCGCGAGCTGTATCCTCTCGTCCACCCGAGGCTCCGCCTGATGGACGTACCGCCATCCAACGACCCGACGCCGTTCCGACCCGGCCCCGCGCCGGCCGCGACTCCGCCGGCCGCCGCGGCGCCGGTGCCGGTGCCCGTGCGCCCACGCAGCTGGCTGCGCGACGCGTGGGTGCTGCCGGGGCTGGCGGCGCTGGCGGTGGGGACGGTGTTCGCGATCGTCCTCTACCGCGCCGCGCCGCAGAGCGCCGGCGAGGTGCGGAGCGCGGCGATGGTGGCCGTGGCGCCCGACGCGTTCACCCCGCGCGTGTCGCGGGCCCGCGAGCGGATCAGCGCGGCGCAGCGCGCGCGGGCGGCGGGTGACACCGCCGGCGCCATCGCCCGCTACGCCGAGGCCGAGGAGGAGGCGCTCACCGCGCGCCAGCACACGGCCGACACCACGCAGACACGCACGGCGACGGAGCTGTGGGCCACCATCGTGCTCGACCGTGCCGAGCTGATGCTGGCCTCGGGCGCGGGCCCCTGGTACCGCGCCGACAACAACCACGTCCTCGCCGAGGCGCTGGCGGCCGTGAAGCGCGTGCAGGCCGTGCCGCTGACGCCGGCCACGCGCGCCCGCGCCGCGGCGGTCGCCGAGCGCCTCGAGCGCCAGATGCGGCCCGGGCCGCTGGAATGGATCCCCCGATGACCTGGACGCCGGCGCAGCGCGCCGTGGCCGCCTCGCTGCTCTTCCTCCTCGCCGCCGTGCTGGCCGGCGTGGTGCTGGTGGAGCACGGCGTGGAGTACCACCTGTTCGGCATCGTGGAGGGGCTGTTCGCGCTGCTGCTGGCGTACCTGCTGGTGCTGCGCGGCGCCTGGGCGTCGCCGGCGGGCGTGCCGGGATGGGCGGCGCTGGTCTACGGCACCGTGGCCACCGCGCAGGTGCTGGAGTTCCTCTTCCCCCCGCCGGGCTTGGTGCAGTGGGTGGTGGTGGCCGGCGTGTCGATCACCGCGTGGAGCGTGTTCTCGGCCGGGAGCCCGCGGCGGCTGGTGGCGTCGCTGGCCAGCCTGGCGGTGATCCTGGCGCTGGTGCGCTACTCGGTGATCCCCGTGCTGTGGGCGGGGATCGGCCCGGCGGAAGGCACCGCGTTCGGCCTGGGCAACCTGGCCGAGGGCGCCCGCCGCATGTTCGCCGACTGGCGCCCGGTGCGCCCCGCGGGCGAGCTGCTGGGCTTCGCCGCCGTGTGCTGCTGGGCGCTGGCGACGCGGCTGGTGTGGTCAGCGGTGGGGCGCGCAGCGACTGGGGACCGGGACATCTAACCGCATAGTTTGCCGTCCTCCTCGCGATCATCGTCGAGGTGCCGCGGCGGTGTGCTGCCGGGCGCTGGCGACGCGGCTGGTGTGGTCGACGGCGCCGTCGCTCCGCAACGCGCCCGATCCGGCGAGCGGAGCCGCGGGACGGGTCGCCGCGTAGTTCCCGACCCTCCATCGCCGTAAATTTATTTACTCAAAATGAGCGGTGCTTCTCGATCTTTGCCCGCTTACCTCAAGCCCCCTCCGTTTCCTTTCAGCCGTCTCCGAAACAAGCAAGGTCGTGAATCGGCAACGGTTTGCGTGGGGTGCAAACCGTGTATATTCCAGGGTGCCAGAACGCCTTCACGCGCTGAGAACCTCGCACCCCCACTGATACGTCATGCAGTCAGTTCCGCCGCCGGGCGCCGCGTCCACCTCCGAGGCGCATTACCGCGCGCTGATCGAGAACTCGGCCGAACTGGTGGCGGTGCTTGACGCCGATGGTCGCATCCGCCTCGTCCACGGGCCGGTGGAGCAGACACTGGCCGTCTCGGCCGCCGAGCTGGTGGGCCGCAGCGTGTTCGAGATGATCGCGCCGGCGGATACGGAAACCGCGGCGGCGGCG
>DASQLJ010000582.1:0-21914 GCA_035630095.1 Longimicrobium sp. | reverse complement strand
CAGGGGCACCCGCAGCCGCAGCCCGCATACGCGCCCGCGTACCCGCCGCCGATGCCCGAGGCGGCTCCCGTGATGCCGCCGGTGCGCACCGCGGGCCCGGTGCGGCGCTTCTTCCGCGCGCTCTGGGAGTTCACGGTGACCAGCGCGGCGCTGGCGATGTTCGTGGGCGCGTGGTGGCTGGCGGTCGCCGGCGCGGTGGAGAACCGCGGCGGCTGGTTCTACGCCGGCCTGGCGGCCACGATGCTCTGCACGCCCTTCGCGCTGCACCGCCTCACCGGCCGGCGCGGGCGGCTGGGCTTCGGCATCGTCGCGTCCATCGCCGCGACGGCGCTCGCGTGGCGCCTGACGGGGCGCAGCGACCTCGATCCGGCGATCTCGCTGGCGGCCGTTTTCGGCCTGCAGGTGCTCGCCTGCTTCACGATGTCGTGGCTCACGCGCCGCCGGATCAAGCACCGGCCCGCCGCCGCGTGAACACCCTTCCTCAGTCGAAATTGCCAGGTTGTTGTCTCGCCGGCGTTTGGATGTGGGTGCAGCGGGACCGACGCTGATCCCTTTTCATTCCTCGCTTTTAGCTCACATGCCGCCACCTCGAAAACGAAGTGGCGGCCTTGCTTTCCATACTGTCCACTTGTAATTTACTCTGTTCACCCTTCTTGACAAGCGGTACCGGATGCGGTACCATTTACCTGCGCAACGATCATGACTACGGTATGCAGGAAGCGGCTGGATGAAGCGCGCGCGAACGTCACCTCCCTGCGGTTCGGAAACCTCTGCGCGCTGGCGGAGTGCTTCGGGTGGGTGTTCGTCCGCCAGAGCGGGAGCCACCGGATGTACAAGCGAAGCGGGAGCACGGTGCTGATGAACTTCCAGGAAGACAGGAACGGGCGCGCCAAGCCCTACCAGGTGCGGCAGATGCTCGCCGCGATCGACGAACTCTCGGCCAACGAGGACGCGTGAACCACTACAGCTACTCCGTCCGCTGGAGCGACGAGGACGAGGCGTTCATCGCGCTCTGCCCCGAGTTCCCCGGCCTCTCGGCCTTCGGTGACTCCGCCCCCGAGGCGCTCGCGCAGATCCAGGCCGCCGTTGAGCTGGCGGTGGAAACGCACCGCGCCGAGGGCTGGCCGCTCCCCGAGGTGCAGGCGATGCCGCAGCACAGCGGCCAGTTCCGCCTGCGGATGCCGCGCACGCTGCACGGCGAGCTCGCCGCCCGCGCCGATGCCGAGGGCGTGTCGCTGAACGCGCTGGCCGTCTCCTACATCGCACGCGGCCTCGGCTCGGCATCGGCCGCGGAGCAGGACGTCGCCGCGCAGGGGCGCCGCACCTCCGCGCGCTGACCGGCCTCGGCACGGTTACACGGACGATGGGAGAAACGGAGAACTGCCGGCGCGGTTATCCGTTCGCGCTTTTCATCTCCTTCCGCGCCATGGCGATGCGATCCTCCGGGCACATGAGTTGCGCCCGCCAGCGCGCTCGTGCGGGCGCCTGGGCGTCCGTGAAAGCGCGGGATCGAACCGGCGGACGACCTGACGGGGGGAGGATACGGATGAAGAACGCGACGCGGCTCGCCGCGACCATCGCCACGGCTGCGCTGCTGGGCGCCGCGGCATGCGAAAAGTCCGGTGGCGGCGATTACCAGGGCGGTGGCACCGAGGGAGATGCATCGAGCAGCGTGCCGATGAACGGCGGCGCCAACAGCGGCAGCGGCGCGGGCCCGGCGGACGCGGCCGGCGCTCCAAGCACCACCCCCGGCGCCACCGCCGGCACCGCGGCGCCGGCCGACAGCGCGCAGGGCGGCGTCACGCCGGCGTCCGCGGGGGTGACGGTGCCGCAGCAGCAGCCGGGCTCCGGCGGCCACAGCACCATCTCCACCCCCAGCGGCCAGGGCACCCCGCCGCAGGCTGGCGGCACGCGCCAGGCGACGCCCTGAACGTCCGCGTCATATCATACGGATCCCACGAGCTCCGTTCCGCGAGCGGCGGTTGCGTGAGGGATTCGCGCCCGGAGGGCCGAGACGCCGGCGCGCCCGCGTCCGGCGCCGCGGGAACGAGCGGGGCCATGGCGCGACGGCGGCTCGGCGCCGTTGGCAACGGCGGTATCGTTGCCTACGGCGCGCGAAGCCCGGCCCGGAGCGCAGCGGAGGGACACGCCCACATCCGGCTCTTCCGTTTCCCGGCACCGGCACCCACTTTCGGACTCCCTAAGAGGCTGGGGGAGTGGGACCGGAAGGAAACCAGGAGGGACCCGAAACGCACCGCGTTCCGGGTCCCTCCTGTTTCCGGCAAATCCGATCAGCCGTCGCGCGAATCAGCGCGTGACGTCAGCGGCCGTAGACGCCCATCCCGTAGCGGCAGGGGGCCTGGCTGCAGGTGGTCATGATCGCGCGCACCGTGTACGTGCCGGTGCGGCGCGGCGTCACGTTCACCACCGGCGTGTCGTCGGTCAGCACGTCCTCGCCGATCATCCGGCCGCTGGGGTCGTACACGCGCAGGTCCAGGTCGCTGCAGTCGTTGTCGCACACGCCGATCAGCGAGTACGAGGTGCCGGCGTTGAGCTGGATCGTGTGGTTCCCCATCGCGCCGCTGCGGAGCGAGCCGATGAACGGGCTGTGGGTGCGGCGCATCCCGTTGCGGGTGGCCAGCGAGGCGGCCTGGTTCAGCAGGTTCGCGACCTGCCGCGTCCACTCGTCGCCGCTGTTGCTGTTGTCGTCGTCGTTGTTGCCGTAGACCCCGCGGCGCCCGCCGCCGCCGTACACGCCCACGCCGTAGCGGCAGGGGTTGCTGCTGCAATCCGTCATGATCACGCGCAGGGTGTACGTGCCGCCCATCCGCGGAGTCACGCTCAGCACCGGCGTGTCGTCGGTGAGCACGTCCTCGGCCACCATCCGGCCACGCTGGTCGTAGAGGCGCAGGTCGAAGTCGCTGCAGTCGTTGTCGCACACGCCCACGAGCTGGTACGACGTCCCGCCGGCGAGCTGCAGGGTGTGGTTGGTGGTGGCGCCGCCGCGGAGCGAGCCGATGTACGGCTCGTGCGTGCGGCGCAGCCCGTTGTTCCGGGCCAGCCGCGAGGCCTCCTGGAGCAGCGTGGACACCTGCTGCGTCCACTGATCGGCGCCGCCGCCACCTCCGCCGCCACCGCCCCCGCCGCCGCGGTTGCCGTACACGCCGATGCCGTAGCGGCACGGCTCCGAGCTGCACGCCGTCATGATCGCGCGCACCGTGTAGGTGCCGGTCACGTTCGGCGACACGCTCAGCACCGGGGTGTCGTCGGTGAGCACGTCCTCGTCCACCATCCGCCCGCGCGAGTCGTACAGCCGCAGGTCGAAGTCGCTGCAGTCGTTGTCGCACACGCCGATGAGCTGGTACGACGTCCCCGCGTTGAGCTGCAGGGTGTGGCTGCTGGTGGCGTCGCTGCGCAGCGACCCGATGTACGGGTTGTGCGTGCGGCGCATCCCGTTGTTCCGGGCCACCCGGGAGGCCTGGTCGAGCAGGCTCGACACCTGCTGCGTCCACTCGTCCTGGGCGCGGGCGCTGGCGGTGTCCCCCAGAAGACACAGTCCGGCCATGAGAAGGATGACGTTGCGGCGCATTGATTCTCCGTGTAGGGAGCGGGAGGGAGCGGCATGAAGCCGCGGTGCCGAAGTCGGCGTGGAGCGTGGGCGCCTCCCGCGCGTGCGGCGGGAGAGCGAGAAAACCCGGGGATCTGCGCGGCTTGCGGTCGCGGCGGGGTAAACGGGCGGTGAATATACGGCTCCGGCACCGCGCGCTCCATACGTCGCTTCGACGCGGCCACGGCGTGGACTCCGGCCCCACGCCCGCCGCAAGACGCACCGTGATGAAAGGCAATTCGGGGACCGCGCTCCAGCGCGCCGTCCGCGCGGGCTCTACGGCGAGGGAACAGCCGCGGTTTCCGCATGACGGAACACGACCGGCCGATCATCCGCTTCGTGATCCGGCGAGACGGACGCCAGCCCCCTGAGCGAGCCTCCTCCGTCGACTCCGCTTCCTCCGTGTGAAACGGAGTCCGAAGAGTCGGTGCCGGGGACCGAAACGAAAGAGCCGGGGCGGGCGTGTCCCTCCGCTGCGCTCCGGGCCGGGCTTCGCGCGCCGTAGGCAACGATACCGCCGTTGCCAACGGCGCCGAGCCGCCAGCGCGCCATGGCCTCGCTCGTTCCCGCGGCGCCGGACGCGGGCGCGCCGGCGTCTCGGCCCTCCGGGCGCGAATCCCTCACGCAACCGCCGCTCGCGAACGGAGTTCGTGGGATCCGTGTGAAACGGCGGTTCAGGATGCAGCCGCAGCGAAAGAGGCCGCCGAACCCGCGATGGATTCGGCGGCCCGTCTTCAGGTGAAACGGAGCGCGGCGTTCAGCCCTCGACGGGCACCGGGACGAGGGTGATCTGCCGGTCGTGGAAGACGGGGACCACGTCGTGCCGGTCCACCTGCGCGCAGAAGGCCAGGTCGGCATCCAGCCCCGCCTCGAGGATCTGCTTCCCGGCCGCGGTGGCCGCGAACAGCGCCTCCAGGTCGTCGTGCGACTCCGACAGCGCCAGCGCGGCGATGGCGGCGTCGTTCAGCTCCCACTCGGCGCCCTCGCCGGCGGCGGCCATCACCGCGGCGGCCATGCGCCCGGCGCAGACCGCGTCCTCCAGCCCGAACTTGGTCTCGCGCCCCGAGCAGAGGAACACCGGCTCGGCGGCCGAGCGCACCAGCTCGTCCACCACCGCCTGCTGGTTGAGGAACGAGCCGACGACCACGCGCGACGCGGCGGCGGCGGCCATCATCGCCCCGGTGCCGTTGGTGGTGCTCATCACGATCGTCTTCCCGCCCACCCGCTCGGGGGTGAAGTCGCCCGGCGAGTTGCCCAGGTCGAAGCCGTCGATCGGGAGCGACTTGCGCTCGCCGCAGAGCAGCACCTCGTCGCGCCCCAGCGTGTTGGCCAGCCGCAGCGCCTCCTCGATGCTGGCCACGGGGAAGAGCGCCTTGGCCCCCGACGCCAGCGCCTCCACGATGGTGCTGGAGGCGCGCAGCGCGTCGATCACCACCACGGTGCGCTCGGCGATGTCACCGGGTAGGAGCTCGCCCGGGGTCAGCAGCACGTCCAGCTTCATGCGGCCGTCCGCTCGCTCATCATCCGCTCCAGGAACTTGGTGTCGACCTCGCCCGCCATGAACGCGGGGTGGTCCATCACCGTCTGGAGGAAGGGGATGGTGGTGTGCACCCCCTCGATCACCGTCTCGGCCAAGGCGCGGCGCATCCGCGCGATCGCCTCGTCGCGGTTGGAGCCGTGCACGATCAGCTTCATCAGCAGGCTGTCGTAGAACGGGGGCACCCGGTAGCCGGCGTACACGTGCGTGTCCACCCGCACCCCGGGGCCGCCCGGCGCGTGGAACGCCGCCACCGTGCCGGGCGACGGCGCGAAGTTGCGCGACGGGTCCTCGGCGTTGATGCGGCACTCGATGGCGTGGCCGCGCAGGTGGATCGGCAGGTCGGGGATCGACAGCGGGAGCCCGGCCGCGGCGCGGATCTGCTCCTTCACCAGGTCGAAGCCGGTGCACACCTCGGTCACCGGGTGCTCCACCTGGATGCGCGTGTTCATCTCCATGAAGTAGAACGACCCGTCGTCGTTCAGCAGCATCTCGATGGTGCCGGCGCCCACGTAGTCGATCGCCTTGGCGCCGCGCACCGCCGCGTCGCCCATCTCGGCGCGCAGCTCGGGGGAGAGCGCGGGCGACGGGGCCTCCTCCAGCAGCTTCTGGTGCCGCCGCTGGATCGAGCAGTCGCGCTCGCCCAGGTGGATCACCCGGCCGTGGCTGTCGCCCAGGATCTGGAACTCGATGTGCCGCGGGCGCGCCAGGTACTTCTCCACGTACACGGTGTCGTCGCCGAACGCCGCCGCGGCCTCGTTGCGCGCCATCCCGTACTGCCGCTCGAACTCGTCGGCGTCGAGGGCCACGCGCATCCCCTTGCCGCCGCCGCCCGCCGCCGCCTTGATCAACACGGGGAAGCCGATGGCGCGCGCCTGGGCCAGCGCCTCGTCGGGGTCGCCGATGGCGTCGGTGCCGGGGACGATCGGCACCCCCACCTCGCGCATGGTGCGGCGCGCGGCGGCCTTGTCGCCCATCAGCCGGATCTGCTGCGGCGTGGGGCCGATGAAGGTGAGGCCGCTGAGCTCGCAGATCTCGCTGAACTCGGCGTTCTCGGCCAGGAAGCCGTACCCCGGGTGGATCGCGTCGGCGCCGGTCACCTCGGCGGCGGCGATGATGCGCGGGATGTTGAGGTAGCTCTCGCGCGCGGCCGGGGGGCCGATGCACACGTCTTCGTCGGCGAAGCGCACGTGCAGGCTCTCGCGGTCGGCCTCGCTGTAGACCGCGACCGTGCGGATCCCCAGCTCGCGGCAGGCGCGGATGACCCGCAGGGCGATCTCGCCGCGGTTTGCGATCAGAACCTTTCGGAACACGTCAGGACCGGGCCGTCACTGTAGGGTTTCGGGCAAACCCTGCCAGACCTCCTGCTCGCCCGGCGAAACGCCGGAGACGCGCAGGGCGAACTCGCTCGGGTTCGAAGCATAGTGCATCGCCCAGTCGTAGCTGATCCAGCCCTTCGCGTACAGGTCCAGCAGGCTCTGGTCGAAGGTCTGCATCCCGTACTGCACCCGCCCCTCGGCGATGTGGTCGGGGATCGTCACCAGGTCGTCGCCCTTGCGGATCAGCTCCGAGATGGTGCCGGTGTTCACCAGCACCTCGGCCGCGGGGACGCGCCCCGGCTTGTCGGCGCGGGGGATCAGGCGCAGGGAGACGACCGCCTTCAGCGCGTTGGCCAGCACCTGCCGAATCTCGGCGTGCTGGTGCGGCGGGAAGAAGGAGATGATGCGGTTGATGGTCTGCGCCGCGTCGGTGGTGTGCAGCGTGGACATCACCATGTGGCCGGTGTCCGACGCCTTCAGCACCGTTTCCATGCTGGCGCGGTCGCGGATCTCGCCCAGCATGATCACGTCGGGGTCCTGCCGCAGCACGTGGCGCAGCGCGTCGTTGAAGGAGAGGGTGTCGGCCCCCACCTCGCGCTGGCTCACCATGCTCTTGATGTCGCGGTGCAGGAACTCGATCGGGTCTTCGATGGTGACGATGTTCACCGCGCGGCGCTCGTTCAGGTGGCGCAGCATGGCGGCGAGCGTGGTCGACTTCCCCGACCCCGTGATCCCCGTCACCAGCACCAGCCCGCGCGGGAGCATGGCGATCTCCTGCAGCACCGCCGGCAGCTCCAGCGTCTCCAGCCCCGGCACGTCGACCGGGATGGCGCGAAAGGCCATCCCCAGCGTGCCCCGCTGCTGGAAGATGTTGGTGCGGAAGCGCCCCAGCCCCTGCACGCCGATGGCGAAGTCGATCTCCTTGCGCTCGGCGAACGCCTCGCGCTGCTTGGGGCTGAGGGTCTGCTCCACGCAGCGCTTGATGTCCTCCGGCCGCAGCACGCCGAGCTTCGTCTCCTGCAGGTCGCCGCTCACGCGCACCACCGGCGCGCGCCCCACCTTCAGGTGCAGGTCGCTGCCGCCGCGGCGCACCAGCTCTTCCAGCGCCTCGCGCAGGTTGAACTCGCGGCCCGCGTCGGGGCGCGTGGGGGCGGCGGTGGCGGCGGTCTCCACGTCAGGCGGCCGGCTCGATGCGGAAGAGCACCTGCCCGTACTCCACGGGCTCGCCGTTGTCCACGCACACCTCGCGCACGGTGCCGGCCACGTCGCTCTCCAGCTCGTTCATCAGCTTCATCGCCTCGAGGATGCAGAGCGTCTGCCCCTTGCTCACGCGGCTCCCCACCTCGGCGTACGGCGGCGCCTCGGGCGCCGGCGCCTTGTAGAAGGTGCCCACCATCGGGCTCTTGATGTCCACCAGGTTGCTGGCGGGCGCGGCGGCGGGCGCTGCCTCGGCGGACGCGGCGGCGGCGGCGGGGCGCGGCACCCCCACCTCCTGCACCGGCGGCATCTGCAGGTGCGCGGGCGCCTGCTGCGGGGCCGCGTGGGCCGAGACCGGGGCCGGCGGCGGCGTCTTGGAGATGCGGATGCGGGTGCCGCCGCGCGAGATCTCGAGCGAGTCGATCCCGCTCTCGTCCACGGCGCCGATCAGCCCGCGCAGGAAGTCGAGGTCGATCATTTGGCGCGCTCGATGTACTTGTCCTCGCGGCGGTCCACCCGGATCACGTCGCCCTCGTTGACGAACAGCGGCACCTGCACCACCGCGCCGGTCTCCAGCTTGGCGGGCTTGGTGCCGCCGGTGGCGGTGTCGCCGCGCACGCCGGGGTCGGTCTCCACGATCTCGAGGGTCACGAAGTAGGGGAGCTCCACCGCGATCACCCGCTCGCCGTGCACCAGCCCCTCGCACTCCATCCCCTCCTTCAGGTACTTGAGCTGGTCGTCGCCCAGCAGCTCGGCCGTGAGGGGGATGTCCTCGTAGGTCTGCGCGTCCATGAAGTGGTACAGGTGCCCGTCGCTGTACGTGTAGGTCACCGGCCGGTGCTCCAGGCGCACCTCGTCGATCTTCTCGCCGGCGCGCCAGGTCTTCTCCAGCACGGCGCCGGTGAGCACGTTCTTCATGCGCGAGCGCACCACCGTGTTGCCCTTGCCGGGCTTGTGGTGCTGGAACCACAGGAGCGTGAACAGCGTCCCGTCGATGCTGATGGTCATGCCGTTCCGGAAATCGGCCGTCGTTGCCACTCGATCTATCTCCTGTTCCGAAGGTCTCGGGTTGTCTGCTCGATTTTCGTTCGGGACTTGGGCTGTTTCGACAGGTGCGTGAGTGCGCCAGTGCGTTTCGTTGGTGACGCACTCGCGCGCTTCCGCGCTAGCGCACCCGTTCGCCGTCCTCGCCCGCGCGCAGGTGCTCGACGATCGCCCGCAAGCCCAGGCGGTAGCTGTTGACTCCGAAGCCCGAGACCACGCCCACCGCGTTGCCGGCCAGGTACGACCGGTGCCGGAAGCGCTCCCGGGCGAACACGTTGCTAATGTGCACCTCCACGTACGGGCGCGCCACCGCAGCCAGCGCGTCGCGCAGCGCGATGCTGGTGTGGGTGTACGCGCCCGCGTTCACCACGAAGCCGTCCACGCGCGCGGCGGCCTGCTGGATGAAGTCCACCAGCTCGCCTTCGTGGTTCGACTGGAAGCTCTCCACCTCGGCCTCCAGCCCGCGCGCCGTCTCGGTCAGCGCCGCGTCCACGTCGGCCAGCGTGTGGTGCCCGTACACGTCGGGCTCGCGGCGGCCCAGCAGGTTCAGGTTGGGGCCGTGTACGGCCGCGACCCTCACCGCTTGAGGCTCTGCAGCCAGGCCTGGAAGCTCTCCAGGTCTTCGTCGTCGTCGCCGCCCTGCTGCGGCTGGGCGGGCGGCGCCGCGGGCTCCGGCGGCGGCACCGCCTCGAACACCGGCGCGGGCGCCGGCGCGGCGGCCCGCGGCTCGGGCGGCACGGTGGGCTGCTCGTTGAAGAAGTCCTCGAAGCTGAAGCCGCCCCCGGGCTCCACCGCCGGCTCCTGCCGCGGCGGCGCCCGGTCGGCCGCCGGCTCCTGCGGCACCTCGGGCGACAGGTCGAACGCCTCCCACGGCATCGGCGCGTCGCCGGCGGCGGGCGCCGGCGCAGGTTCCGTTCCCTCCGACGGCGCGGCGGGCGGGGTGGCCTCGGTCGACAGCCACGGCAACTCCTCGACCTCCTCCTCGACCTCCTCCTCGACCTCCTCCGCGGCCGGCGCGCTCCACGGCTCCTCGGCCGCTTCGGGCTGCGCCTGCGGCTCGGCGGCGGGCGCGGCCCACGGCTCGTCCTCGGCGGCGGCCGGCGCGGCCTCGGTTCCCCACGGCTCGTCGGCCGCGTCCGCGGACGGGTCGGCGGCAACAGGGGCGCCGGCGATCCACGGCTCGTCCATCGGCGGCTGCTCCTCGGGCGCGCCGAGCGTCTCGTCGTCCCAGGGATGCGCCGGCGGCGGCGCGCCCGCGTCTTCGCGCGTCTGCGTCTCGACCACGGGCGGCGTATCGACCGGCGCGGCCGTTGGGGCCTGCGCGGCGCCGGGGCGCCAGGAGAGAATCGAAGCCAGGTACGACGCGATCGTGACACCCGCACCGGACGAGGCGGCCGGCACTTCCTCCGTCCCCGACTCATCCGACAGCGGGGCGACCGAGAACGGCGCGTCCACGGTCGATTGATCAATATCCGCGAGGAAGGACGGCTCGGGCGCCGCGGGCTCCTGCTCGCCTTCGAACGCATGCGCCAGCTCGGGCGTGGCGTCGGCCTCCTCCACGCTCGGCGCTTCCCACTCCGCCCTGGCGGACGCGCCGCCGCCGAAGCCGTCCGCGAACGAGTCCGCGAAGGCGTCGCCCGTCATCCCGCCGGACGTGGAGGAGCTGGCGGACGCCCGTGCGCCGGCGGGCTCCGTCTCCGGACTGGGGGAGGTCGACTCGCCCCCGTCCGCGTCCTGCCCCAGGTCGAAGTCGCCGCCGAGCTGCGGGGCCGCGAAGTCGACGTCGCCCGCCGGCGGCTCCTCGGCCGCGACGAAGGCGTCCACCGAGGCCAGCCACGCCGGCGCGCTCTCCTCTTCATCCACCGACTGCGGCGCGGGCTCGGCGGAGGGGAGATCGAGGTCGATCGGAGCGAAACCGCCGTCGCCCTCTCCGGCAGAACCAAAGCCGGTGGAGTCCGTTTCGATGGCGTCGAGCCCGGCAACGTCGAGCCCCGCGGACGGCTGGTCCTGGTCCCCCGAACCGCCGCGCGCCTGCTCCTCGAGCTCGGCGAGCCGGCGCACCAGCGCGGGATCCTCGCCGTTGCGGGCAATCAGCTCGCGGTACACCTCGGCGGCGCGGTAGGGGAAGCCCTGCTGCGCGTAGAGCTCGGCGATGGTCTCGGTGACCACCTCGCCGTGCTCCTCGGGCTCGTCGTGGTGCGCGGGCGCGGCTTCGGCGGGCGCCGGCGCGTCGTAGAAACTTTCCAGCGGCAGCGGCTCCACGCCGCCGGCCTCGACCTCCATCTGCCCGTCATCGACCGAGCCCCAGGCGTCGAAGCCGCCGGCGTTCTCCGCGGGCGCGAAGGACGGCAGGGTCGCGTCTTCCGCGGCGGAGGCGGACTGCCCGGGCTGCTCGTCGGCCACCGTCAGGTCCACCGCGCCGAAGTCGAGCGCGTCGAAGCCGCTCACGTCCTCAGCCGAATCCACGGCGCCGGACGGCTCCGCGGCGGGGGCCGCGCCCTCGTCCAGGCTCACCGAGCCCCAGGCGCCCGGGTCGGCGTCGCCGGCGCTGGGGAGGTCGGCCTCGGCGGCGTGCGGGGCGATGTCCACCATGCCGAAGCCGCCGGCGGCGGCCTCGGGCGGCGGCGGCGCGGCGGCGGCGCTGTCCAGCGCGGCCACGGCGTTGCGCGCCTCGGTGTTCATCGGGTCGACCGAAAGCAGCTCGCCGTACCAGCGGCGCGCCTCGACGGCGTCGCCGCTGCCGGCGGCCATGTCGCCCAGCGTGCGCAGCGCGATCAGGTTCTGTCCATCCACCGAGAGCACGTACTGGAACTCGTTGCGCGCCTCGGCGTACGCACCCCGGTCGGCCAGGCAGCGCCCGAGCAGCACGTGCGCGCTCAGGTAGCCCGGGTGCCGCTTCAGGTTCTCGCGCAGCAGCTCCTCGGCCCGGCCCACCTCGCCCGCCTCGCGGTACGCGCTGGCCAGCGGCATGAAGAACCGCGCCGGATTCTCGGCGTGGCTCGCCCTGAGGGTGTCGATGCGCGCGGCCAGCTCGGGGGAGATTTCGGGCATGGGTTGGAACGCCGCTGCGTTGGGCGCGGGAGAAAAGCCGTGGGCGAGGCCGTGAGACAGGGGGTGCAACTTAAGGCGCCCGCGAGCGCGGTGTCAACACGCGCGCGGGCGCGGGTTGCGTGCCTCCGGACCGCTAAGTATCTTTGTCGGCTTAACTTCGCAAAACCGCCACGGTTCCCCTCACGCCGGCGCGCCCCCGGGCGCGCCACTCTGGACGGAGTCTGTAACACGCCATGATGCAGATCATTCGCAGCAAGGCCGGGAAGGTCATGACGGTTCTCCTCGTCGGTGGCTTCCTCGCCTTTATGGTTTACGGGATCGGGATGGAGGCCTCGGGCGCCGGCACCCCGGGCGAGCTGGGGAGCGTGAACGGCACGCCGATCTCGCTGGAGGCGTACCAGCGCCGGGTGCAGGAGCTGACCGACCAGTACCGCCAGCAGGGCGCCAGCCGGATCTCGGCCGAGGTGCAGCAGCAGATCGACCAGCGCGCCTGGGACGACCTGGTCGACCAGACGCTGCTGGAGCAGGAGATGGCGAAGCGCGACATCCGCGTGACCGACGACCAGATCCGCTTCGCCGCGCTGAACGTGCCCATGCCGCAGATGATGCAGCAGGAGATCTTCCAGACCAACGGGCAGTTCGACCTGACCAAGTACCAGCAGTACCTGCGCAGCCCGCAGGCCAGCGACGAGCTGCTGACGCAGGTGGAGCAGTACTACCGCAGCGTGATCCCGCGCAGCCGGCTGCAGGAGCAGGTCGCGGCGGGCACCTACCTGAGCGACGCGGAGTTGTGGCGGCTGTACCGCGACCGCACCGAGACGGCCACGGTGGAGTACGTGCAGCTCGACCTGAGCCGCCTGGCGCCGGGCGCCGTGCAGGTGAGCAACGACGAGATCCGCCGCTACTACAACGAGAACCGCGACGACTTCAAGCGCGGCCGCACGGCCCGCTTCACCGTGGCGTACCTGCCCACCGCGCCCACCGAGGCCGACCGGCAGGCCGTGCTGCAGCGCACCCTGGCGCTGCGCCAGCAGGTCGCCGCCGGCGGCGACTTCGCCGCGCTGGCCCGCACCGAGAGCGCCGACACGGCCAGCGCGCGCCAGGGCGGCGACCTGGGCACCGTGCGCAAGGGCCAGATGGTGGCCGCGTTCGACAGCGCCGTGTGGGCGCTGCCGGTGAACGAGGTCTCGCAGCCGGTGCTGACGCAGTTCGGCTACCACCTGCTGCAGGTGACCGAGCGCGGCGGCGACACGGCGCGCGTGCGCCACATGCTGCTGCCGATCCAGAAGACCCCCGAGGAGCTGGAGGCGCTCGACGCCAAGGCCGACACGCTGGGCGACCTGGCCGAGAGCCAGGGGCTGGAGCGCGCCGCCCGGAGCGTGGGCGCCACGGTGCGCCAGGGCGTGGCGGTGACCGAGCAGCTCCCCTACATCCCGGGCGTGGGGCCGGCGATGGAGGCGCTGAACTGGGCCACCGGCGAGCAGCGCGAGATGGAGCCCGGCACCCGCCCGGTGAGCGACGTGATCGAGGGCGAGGGCGCGCTGTACGTGGTGCGGCTGGACAGCTACCTCCCCAAGGGCGAGATGACGCTGGCCCAGGCCACCCCGCAGATCCGCGAGCGGCTGATCCTGGACAAGAAGCGCGCGCGCGCGCGCGCCGAGGGCGAGCGGATCGTGGCCGAGGTGCGCCGCGGGAAGACGCTGCAGCAGGCGGCCGCCGCGCGCGGGCTGACCGTGCAGCAGGCCGGCCCCTTCACCCGCGGCGCGCCGAACCCGGCGCTGGGCCAGGCGTCGGCGGCGGTGGGCGCGGCGTTCGGCACCCCGCTGAACCAGGTGAGCGGCGTGGTGGAGACCGAGGGCGGCCTCTACATCGTGCGCCCCACGCAGCGCACCGCGGCCGACCAGGCGCGCTTCAACGCCGAGAAGCAGATGATGCGCTCGTCGATGTTGATGCAGCTTCGCCAGCAGGTGGGCGCGCAGTGGCTGGCCAGCCTGCGCCGCGGCGCCAAGATCGAGGACAACCGCGACGAGATCTTCGGCCGCTAGTCCGCGGTCGGCTGGTCACGGCGACCCGGCGCAGACGGGCTCGAGCTGAAGTCGCACGACGGACGAAGCCCCGCTCTCCACGATGGAGGGCGGGGCTTCGTACGTCCGTTGGTGCGGGACCCGAAACGGAACTGCTGGATTCGGGCGTGTCCCTCCGCTGCGCTCCGGGCCGGGCTTCGCGCGCCGTAGGCAACGATAACGCCGTTGCCAACGGCGCCGAGCCGCCGGCGCGCCACGGCCCCGCTCGTTCCCGCGGTCGACAGAGTGGCGCGCCGGCGTCTCGGCCCTCCGGGCGCGAATCCCTCACGCAATCCGCTCGCGGAACGGAGTTCGTGCGATCCGTATCATATCACACACCTGTTGAACCGTGCGTCGGCAGACACGAAAACGAGGACGCACCCGTCCGGATGCGTCCTCGCCGTCGTTCGACTTTGCCGTCCTACAGCCAGGTCCGCGCGGCCAGGGCCACCACCAGCACCCCGAGCACGCTCAGGAAGTCGAGGCGGATCACCAGCGGGCCCACCGTCAGCCCCACCGCCACCAGGTCGATCACCAGCGGGCCGAAGGCGGCCGCCACCGAGGTGGTGAAGAAGGTGCGCGCCGCGCTGTCGGGCATGAAGCGCACGGCCAGCTCCGACAGCAGCGCCCCCAGCAAAAGACCGATCAGCACCACCACCAGGAGCCGCCCCATCCGCCGCCGCGTCGCGTTCATCTATTCTCCCCCACCCCGTGAAGTCCGTTTGGTCGCGCCCCTCGGCTCCGTCCATTGCAGCCGCGCCTGCGGCAAATGCGGTGCCGCTACTTACGCCGCTCCACCGCGTGGACGATGCTGTCGCGCAATGCGTCGAGCGCGGGGCCCTCGGGAAGGCCCTCCAGCGCGTCGTTCGCGCGCTGCGCCGCCTGCAGGGCGCGCTCGCGCGCGTAGTCGAGCCCGCCGTGCGCGGTGACCAGCTCGATCACCTCGTGGATCGCCTCGTCGGTGGGCTCGGGGTCGCGGAAGAAGGCCTCCACGTCGGCCCGCTCGGCGCCCTGGATGCGCCCCAGCGCGTGGATCAGCGGGAGCGTGACCTTGTGCTCGCGCAGGTCCAGCCCGCTGGGCTTGCCGGTCACCGCGCTGTCGGCGGTGTAGTCGAGCAGGTCGTCGGCGATCTGGAAGGCGCGGCCCAGCTCGGTGCCGTAGCGCGCCAGGGCGTCGCGGTGCTCGGGGGCGCCGGTGAGCGCGCCCAGCTCGCAGGCGGCCGACATCAGCGACGCCGTCTTGCTGTCGATCAGCCGGAAGTAGTCGTCCTCGCCGAAGCCCAGCGCGTCGTGGCTCACCAGCTGCCGCATCTCGCCCACCGTCATCGCGTTCGCCGCCGCGGCGATCACGCGGATCGGCTCCAGGTCGCCCAGGCGCGTGATCTCGGTGATGGAGCGCGAGTACAGGTAGTCGCCCATGATGATCGCCACCTGGTGGCTCCAGATGGCGTTCACCGTGGGCATCCCCCGGCGCAGCACCGAGTGGTCCACGGCGTCGTCGTGCACCAGCGTGGCCAGGTGGACGAGCTCGATGATGGCGGCGAGCGTCTCGGCGGTGGGGTTCACCCGCCCGTTCAGCTGGTCGCACAGCAGCACCAGCCCGGGGCGGAAGAGCTTGCCACGGATCTTCATCAGGTAGTGGTTGACTTCGTCCACGGGGGCGAAGTCGCTCACCACGATGCGGCGGATCTCGTCCACCACGCCGTCCAGGCGCCCCCGGACGGGCGCGTGGATGTCGGCGAGCCGGATCGGTGCGGTGCGCAGCGTCATGCCGTGCGAGTGCCTGCGTAAATCAAGGGTTTTTGGCGAGCCGTAAGCTAAGCGCGGCCCGCCGGGGTGTCAAAGCGGGGTGGCCGCCCGCAGCGTCTCGATGCGCCGCGCGGTGTCGCGGAAGCGGATGTCCACCGACAGCACGCGCTCGAACAGCTCGATCGCCGCCTGGGTGCGCCCCAGCGCTTCTTCGGAGCGCCCGAGCTGGTAGAGCACGCCCACCAGGTCGCTGTCCGAGGCGCCGGGGATGCGCAGCGCGCGGTCGAGCACGCGGGCGGCCACGGCGTACTGCCCCTTCTCCACGAAGCACTGGCCCAGCATCTCCAGCGTGGCCAGCGGGTTGGCCCCGCCGCGCAGCGCCACCTGGAACTCGGCGATCGCCTCGTCGATCAGCCCCATCTCCTTGAAGGCCAGCCCCAGGTCGTAGTGGCTGTCGCTGTCCTCCACCTCGATGTTCTCGGCCACCTTCTGGCGGAAGTGGGCCAGCATGTCGGCGAAGTCGCGGTCCTCGTCGCCCGAGGGCTCGCGCTCCTCCACCACGAAGCGGGTGCCCTGGTCGCGCTCGCTCTCGTCGCCCAGGATCAGCGCGCCCAGGTCGATGTACTCGTCGGCGCGGGGCGCGGGCGGGGCGGGGGCGGCCGGCGCCGGGGCGGCGGCGCGCGGGGGCGGCGTCGTGATCCCGGCGCGCGCCTCCTGGTTCTCGGGGTCGAGCTCCAGCACGCGCTTGAACACGGCCTCGCTCTTGGGCCCTTCGCCGCCGGCGGCGAAGTGGCGGCCCAGCGCCAGGTACGCCACCACCTGCTCCTCGCGGTCGCCCGAGCGGAAGGCGTACTCCACCCGCTTCTGCAGCAGCACGGGGTCGCCCGGCCGCAGCCGGATCAGCGACGAGATGGGGCCCACCGCCTCGCGGTACATCCCGCGCTGCGCCAGGGTGCGGTGCAGCTCGTCGAGGAGCGCCGGCACCTCGTGCCCCAGCCCGTGGTCGTGCAGCGACGTCACCAGCGCCTCGCGCGCGACCGCGTCGTGCGGCGCGGCGGCCACGCGGGCGCGCAGCTCCTCGAGGTGGTCGGGGATCGACGGCGGCGCCGGGGCCGGCCGGGGCTTCGGGGCGGCGGCCGGCTTGCGGACCGGCGCGTCGAAGTCGATCAGCGGCAGCGGCTCGTCGTCATCGCTGTCGCCCATCCCGAAGTCCACCGGCTCCTCGTCCAGCGAGACCTCGCCGAAGTGCGACGGGTCGGCCGAGCGCGGGGCGGCCTCGCGCGGGGCGCCGCGCGGCGCCGGCGGCTGGTCGTCGAAGCTGATCAGCGGCAGCTCTTCCGCCTCGTACTCCTCCTCCCCCTCCGCCTCGGGGGCGGGGGACGGGCGGGAGGACGGCGCGGGGCCGGACGGTACAGGCTGCGCTTCGCGGCCGAAGTCGAGCGAGGTGTGCTCCAGCCCGGCCAGCGGCTCCACTTCGATGTTGCCGAAGTCCTCCCCCGAGCCGAAGACGTCGGCCCCGGGCTCGGGGCGCGCCTCGGCCGCTGGCTTTGCGGGCGGCTTCGCGGATGCCGCGGCTACCGGCGGAGAGGCCGGCGCGGGGCGCGGGGCCTGGGGCGCGGCCAGGTCGCCCATCGCGTACGCCAGGTCGTCGGAGGCGGCGGCCTGCTGGCGCGCGAGCGGCTCGGTGGAGGCGGTGGGGTCGACGTTCAGGATCTGCCCGCGCAGCGTCTCGGCCTGCGCGGCGTCGCCGTCGGCCAGCGCCAGGCCCAGCATGATGCGCAGCTGCTCGACCGCCTCGTCCTTGCGGCCGTGCGCCAGGAGCTGGTCGGCCAGCAGGCGGCGGACGTCGGCGGGGTGCGGCGAGAGATCGGCGAACTCCTTGAGCGCGGCGAAGCTGGCGTCGAGCTTCCCCGCCTTGCGCATGCGCTCGGCGTACTCGAGGAAGTTCTGGCGCGCGTCGGCGAAGAAGCCCTTGGCGGCGCTGATCTGGCCCAGGCGCAGGTAGGTCTGCGCGCGGCCGGGGACCAGGCGCAGGATCTTGCGGCAGAGGGCGATGGCGTTGTTGTAGAGGCCGACGTCGACGTAGGCGTTCACCGCCTGCTCGTACGCCTGCACCGCCTGATCGGTCTCGTTGACGCGCAGGTGCAGGTCGCCCACGCGGTTCCATCCCCCGATGTCCACGTCGCCGCCCTCGGGCGCCTCCAGCAGCTCGCGGAACGCGGCGATCGCCTCGCGCCACTGCCCCCGCGCCTCGTAGGCGCGCGCCTGTTCCCTCAGCTTTGCGGGGCTGGTAGCCATGGACAGCGAAAGAGGTGCGGCGGGCGCGGGGCCGGCAAGCGATGCTCGTTGCGACGTTGGATCGGGGAAGATAGCAGCGGGCGCAAGGCCTTACAAGCAAAAGAGGATGGCATCGGAGCGCGGATGATTCCGTGACGACGATCGCGGGGGACAGGTCACGGCGAGGACAAGCATCGCCGCGTGCTTGCCGGGATCGTCTCACGATCCACGGCATACGATCCCCCGAGCTCCGTTGCGCGCGCGGATCGCGTGAGGGATTCGCGCCCGGAGGGCCGAGACGCCGGCGCGCCCGCGTCCGGCGCCGCGGGAACGAGCGGGGCCATGGCGCGCCGGCGGCTCGGCGCCGTTGGCAACGGCGGTATCGTTGCCTACGGCGCGCGAAGCCCGGCCCGGAGCGCAGCGGAGGGACACGCCCGAACCCGGCTCTTCCGTTCGGCCCCAGCACCGACTTTTCGGACTCCGTACCAGACCCGACAACAGAGCCCCTCCCCCGATTTCCGGGAGAGGGGCTCGATCCCGCGGACGACTTTCGATCGATCTACTTCGCGACGTCCGCCGGCTCCTGCGTGGCCGATGCAGACTCGGGCGCGTCGAAGCCGACCTGGAGGGTGCGGGTGCGCACCTGCTCCTGGATGCGCTCGGCCAGGGCGGCGCGGTCGAGCACCTCCTGCTTGCGGCCGGCGCCGCGCACGCGCACCGCGGCCGTGCCGCCCTCCACCTCGCGGCCGCCGATCACGGCCATGTACGGCACCTTCTTCATCTCCGCCTCGCGCACGCGGTAGTTCAGCGTCTCGTTGCGGTCGTCCACCTCGGCGCGGATGCCGCGGGCGCGGAGCTGGGCGCCGTACTGCCGCGCGCTGTCGGCCTGCTCGTCGCTGATGGGGATCACCACCACCTGCACCGGCGCCAGCCACACCGGGAACGCCCCCGCGAAGTGCTCGATCAGGATGGCGATGAACCGCTCGAACGAGCCGTAGATGGCGCGGTGGATCACCACCGGGCGGTGCGGCAGGTTGTCTTCGCCCACGTACGCCAGGTCGAAGCGCTCCGGCGCCTGGTAGTCGAGCTGGATGGTGCCGAGCTGCCACTTCCGGCCGATCGCGTCCTCCACGTCGAAGTCGATCTTGGGGCCGTAGAAGGCGCCATCGCCCTCCTTCAGCTCGTACGGCAGGCCGATCGCCTCCAGCGCGGCGCGCAGCGCGGCCTCCGCGCGGTCCCAGGTTTCGTCGTCGCCCAGGCGCACCTCGGGGCGCGTGGCGAACTGGGCCGTGTACTTCAGCCCGAACACGTCGTAGCAGTGGTCCAGCAGCCCCACCAGCGTGCGCACCTCGGCCTCGATCTGGCTCTCGGCCAGGTAGATGTGCGCGTCGTCCTGCTGGAACTGGCGCACCCGCGTGAGGCCGCTCAGCGCCCCCGTCACCTCGTTGCGGTGCAGCACGTCCTGCGTGCTGAAGCGCAGCGGCAGCTCGCGGTAGCTGTGCTTGCGGCTGGCGTAGTACAGGTGGTGGCTGGGGCAGTTCATCGGCTTCAGCGAGAAGTCGTGCTCGCCGGTCTCGCTGTCCTGCACCAGGAACATGTTCTCGCGTTACTTGCCCCAGTGGCCGCTGATCTCCCACCGCCCCTTGTTGTACAGCAGGGGCGTCTTGATGTCTTCGTAGTCGTTCCCCGCCAGCAGCTCGCGCATCATGTCGACCAGCGCGTGGTAGATGCTGGTGCCCTTCCCCGTCCAGAACGCCGAGCCCGGCGCGAACGGGTGGAACATGAACAGGTCGAGCTCCCTGCCCAGCTTGCGGTGGTCGCGGCGCTTCGCCTCTTCCATCCGGTGCAGGTGCTGCTCCAGCTCGTCCTTCGCGAAGAACGCCGTGCCGTAGATGCGCTGCAGCATCTGGCGCTTCTCGTCGCCGCGCCAGTACGCGCCGGCCGTGTTGAGCAGCTTGAAGTGCTTGAGCCGCCCCGTGCCGGGGACGTGCGGGCCGCGGCAGAGGTCGAGGAAGGGCCCGTTGCGGTAGACCGTGATCGTCTCGCCCTCGCCCAGCTCCTCCAGCCGCTCGAGCTTGAGCGGGTCGTCGGCGAAGAGCCCGCGCGCCTCCTCGCGGCTCACCACGCGCCGCTCGAAGGGCTGGTCCTCGCGCGCGACGGCCTCCATCTCCTTCTCGATGCGCTCCAGGTCCTCGGGCGTGAACGGCGGGTCCACCTCGAAGTCGTAGTAGAAGCCGTCGGCGATCGCCGGCCCGAAGGCGATGTGCGCGCCCGGGCGCACCTTGCGCACGGCCGTGGCCAGGATGTGCGCGGCCGAGTGGCGCAGCACTTCCAGCGCCTCGGGGCTCTTGTCGGTGAGGATCTCGACCTTAGCGTCGCCCTCCAGCGGGCGCCCCAGGTCCACCACCTGCCCGTCCACCTTCGCGGCGACGGCGGCCTTCGCCAGCCGCGCGCCGATGCCTTCGGCCAGGTCGCGCACCGAGGCGCCGCGCGGCAGCTCGCGCACGGAGCCGTCGGGGAGCGTGACCTTCACCGTATCCGTCTGTTCTGCGATGCTCATCTCTATGATCCTTTGCGGCCCGCGGCCGACGTTCAGCGTGGGGGATAGATGAAAAAGAGGACCAGCCCGGCGGCGAGCGCCACGGTGAAAACGGCCCAGGGCCACACGGCCCGGGCCGGCACACTCCTCTTCTGCGATTCCTCCAGGCGAACGTTCATCTGTCGTGGTCCCGAAAGTTCCCGATGTCCGGCGTGGAACCTTGAAATTTAGCCCCTGCAGCAGCGATGCGGCAACCGGGAGGAAGGAGCGTGCCCGACGTGTCCTCTTGGGCCGACGCGCCGCGTCCGCTACGTTGCGAAGGCGTCCCGCGCGCGTATCGCGGGCCGACGACCGCGGCGGTTGAAGTCCGCGAAGGCGGACTGTGTGCCGTTGTAGCCGCGAGTTTACTCGCAAATTCACACGAGGACGCCATCGTTCCAACGCGACTCGCCTCGATTCGACGCCCCCCCGTCTCCGCCGATCCATGCCCGGCGTCGTCCTGATCACCAACGACAGCGTGCACGGCCAGCGCGTGCTGCACACCGTGCGGCAGCGCGGGATCGTGCTCGACGCGGTGCTGTACCTGACCGGAAGCCTGGGGATGCCGGCGCCGCGCGCGGGCCGCGGCCTGGGCGACCGCGTGCTGCGGTGGCCGCGCTTCGCGGCGTCGGCGGTGAAGCGGAGGGTGGTCTTCCATCGCCGGCGGAAGGCGTCGTACGCGGCGCTCTGCGCGCGGGTGATCGGCACGGGGGGGATGAACAGCCGGCGGCTGCTGCGCGACCTGCGCGCGCTGGCGCCGGACTGGATCATCCTGGGCGGCGGGGGGATCCTGCGGCCGGAGGTGATCGAGACGGCGCGGCTGGGCGTGCTGAACGTGCACCCGGCGCTGCTGCCGTGGATCCGCGGGTGCGGCATCACCGGCGCGTCGCTGGAGCACGGGGTGGCGCTGGGGGCCACGCTGCACCGCGTGGACCGCGAGATCGACACGGGTGCGGTGGTCGAGCGCCGTCTCGTCGCCGCCGGCCCGGGGGACACGCACCTGGGCGACCTGGAGCTGGCCTGCCACCAGCTCGCGGCGGAGATGATGGCGGACGCGGTGGAGGGAATCGTCCGGCGCGGCGAGACGCCGGCCGGGGTGCCGCAGACCGTGCGCTACCCGCTGTTCCGCTGGCCCGACGACGTGGGGATGCGCCGCCACCACGCGCTCGCCGCCGCCGGCCGCGCCCACGCGCTGTACGAGGCGTGGCGCCCGCTCTGCGCGGACGCGGCGCGCGGCATCCTCCCTCCCGGCCCCATCGACCCGCCGCCGACGCTCACGCTCGAGCCCGTCGCCACGTCCGCGCGCTGAGCCGGATCCATCCCCCCCAAAAGGGCTCTTCGTCGATTTGGCTGCAACCTGAACGCCCGGACGTTCGGCGCGGGCTCCGACGACTGCGGCAGCGCCAGGCTCGTCGACGAGTGGCTGCAGGCTCGGAATGCGCTGAGTATCGAAATTTTTTGCAGGACACCCACTTGGGGAGCTCACCCCGTC
>DASQLJ010000581.1:0-7223 GCA_035630095.1 Longimicrobium sp. | reverse complement strand
GTCACCGGCGTGCACGCCATCCCCATCGACATCGTCCGCGCGCAGATCGCCGCCGTTGCCGAGGACCTCCCGCCCGCCGCCTGCAAGACCGGGATGCTGGCGACGGCGGACGTGGTCCGAGCCGTCGCCGCGTCGATCCGCGAGCACGCGCTCCCCAACTACGTGCTCGACCCGGTGATGGTGGCCACCAGCGGCGACCGTCTCCTCGCCATGGACGCGCAGCAGACCATCGTGGCCGAGCTGGTGCCGCTCGCCACCCTCGTCACCCCCAACCTCGACGAAGCCGCCCTCCTCGCCGGCTTCCCGGTCGACGACGAGCCCTCCATGCGCCGCGCGGCGCAGGCGCTGGTGGAGATGGGGGCGAAGGCGGCGCTGCTCAAGGGCGGCCACCTGCGCGGCGGCGAGCTGGTGGACGTGCTGTACGACGGCCGCGAGTGGCACGCGTGGCGCCGCCCCCGGCTGGACACCACCAGCACGCACGGCACCGGCTGCACCCTCTCCGCCGCCGCCGCCGCCGGCCTGGCGCACGGCCGCCCGCTGGTGCAGTCTGTCGAGGCCGCGCTCGACTTCGTGCAGCGCGCCATCGCCGCCGCCCCCGGCCTGGGCAGCGGCCACGGCCCCCTCAACCACATGGTCCCCGGCCCCGTCTGATGGCAAAGGCGCGAGGCATCTCCGATACGGTCCAGGAGCCCGCCGGCTACGGCGAGCTCCTGGAAGACCTCAAGTCCCGGATCCGGGGCACCCAGGTCCGCGCCGCGGTTGCCTTGAACCGGGAGCTCATCGGGCTCTACTGGGACATCGGCAGAGCCATCGTCGAACGTCAGCGGCGCCAGGAATGGGGCTCGTCCGTCATCGAACGCCTCTCGCGCGACCTCCGCGCGGAATTCCCCGGGTCCCACGGCTTTTCCCCGCGGAACCTCTGGCGGATGCGCGCGCTGTTCGTCGCCTACGGCGACAGCGAATTTCTGCCACAGCCCGTGGCAGAATTCGGTGAGACTCCTCGTCAAGACGGCCAGCGAGGAACAGGGCTCTCAATTCTGCCACACCCTGTGGCAGAATTGGATGAGACTCCTCGTCACGACGGCCAGCGAGGAACAAGGCCCTCAATTCTGCCACACCCTGTGGCAGATTTGGATGAGACTCCTCGTCGAGACGGCCAGCGAGGAACAAGGCCCTCAATTCTGCCACAGCCCGTGGCAGAATTGGATAGCGCGCCTGTTCCAGACCGCGAATGGGAGACGAAGCCGGTATCTCTGCCACGGGCCGTGGGAGAAATACCGTGGAGTCACAACATCGTCCTGCTGGAGAAGCTACGGGGCGTGGACGAGCGGCTGTGGTACGCGGAGATGTCGGCGCGGCACGGCTGGAGCCGCAACGTCCTCGTCCACCAGATCGATAGCAGGCTGTACACGCGGACCGGTCGAGCCGTGACCAACTTCGCGCGCACGCTTCCGGCGCCGCAGTCGGACCTCGCGCGCGAGCTGTTGAAGGATCCGTATCACTTCGGGTTCCTGCAGCTCGGCGCGGACGCGCAGGAGCGAGATCTGGAGCGCGCGCTGCTGGCCAACGTGCGCGACTTCCTGATGGAGCTCGGGCTGGGGTTCGCGCTGGTCGGCAGCCAGTACCACCTGGAGGTCGGCGGTCAGGACTACTACCTGGACCTGCTGTTCTTCCACGTCCGCCTGCGCTGCTACGTGGTCGTCGAGCTGAAGATCGGCGCGTTCCAGCCCGAGGACGCCGGCAAGATGAACTTCTACCTCGCCGCCGTGGACGACCTCGTGCGCGAGAAGGAGCACCGGCGCAGCATCGGCCTGATCCTGTGCAAGGAGCGCAACGGCGTGGTGGTGGAGTACGCGCTCAGGGGCACGACGCAGCCGATCGGCGTGGCAGAATTCCGCACCACCGAAGAGCTGCCGGAGCAGATGCGGGAAAGCCTTCCCAGCGTGGAAGAGATCGAGGCACGGCTCGGCATCCGCAAGGACTGACCGGGGATCCTCGTTCGTTCCCCATGATCGATCGACCCCGCGCCGCAGGTCGCGGCGCGGGGTCGATACGTTCATCCCGATGGACGGATCGATCAGGGCCGGGTTCGCGACCGTGCGGGACGCGCCGCCGGCGCGGCGGCCGGTGCCGCGGCCGGCGCCGCGCCGCGGACGAAGCGGCGGTAGCGGTCGGCCAGGAGCTGGCCGGAGCCCAGGTTCAGGCTCGCCGCCGCGGCCTGCCGCTCCAGCGCCTGGATGCGCTCGGGGGGGAGCGGGTGCGTGGCGCGCATCTCGGCCAGGAAGCGCCGCCGCCGCTCGTTGCTCTGCCCCGCCTCCAGCTTGCGCACGAAGGTGAGCAGGCCGTCGGGGCGGTACCCCGCGGCGGTGGCGTACAGCATCCCCAGCGAGTCGCTCTCCAGCTCGTCGGGCTTGGCCAGGCCGGTGAAGATCAGGCTGGTGAGCTGCCCCGCCACCTGGTCCATCAGGAAGCCGTCCAGGTCGGCCTCGCTGCGGGCGCTCTGCAGCATGTTGCCCTTCCGCATCGACTCCAGCACGTGCTTCTGGTCCACGTGCGCGATCTCGTGGGCCAGCACGCCGGCGAGCTCGGCCTCGCTCTCCATCACGTCCAGCGCGCCGCGGGTGACGAACACGTAGCCGCCCGGCGCGGCGAAGGCGTTGATCTCGTCGGTGTCCAGCACGGCGAAGCGGAACGGCACCTCGGTGTAGCGCGGCGACTGCTGCGCCACCACCGTGCCCACCATGTTCACGTAGTCGTTCAGCGCGTCGTTGTTCAGCACGGCCCAGCGGCCGGCCACCGTGGCCGCCACGTTGCGCCCGATGTCGCGCTCCTTGTCCACCCCGATGCTGAACGAGCCCGTCACCGCGCCGCGCGCGGCGCGGCCCAGGCGGCCCACGATCCCCTGCGCCTCCAGCGGCGCGGCCAGGGCGGCGGCCATCACGGCGGCCGCGGCGTACGTCGGAACGCGTCTCATGGCGTGGTCTCCTCCTTGACGGGCACCGGCTGCTCCAGCTTCCCCTCGCGAACGAACGCGTCCACCGCCACGGCGTCCACCGCGCGCCGGTCCATCGCGGCCACCGCGGTGGGGTTGGGCGTCACGTTCACGCTCCCCTGCGGCGTGTTCACCGTCACGCCGCGCGCGCCGGCGGTGGCCATGGTGCCCTCGCTGCGGTTGGCGGCCACCGTGCCGGTGGCGCGCTGCACCAGCGCGTTCGCCGTGCGCCGCCCGCGCCCCATCTCCAGCAGCGCGTCGGCGAAGTCGGCCTGCACCGCGGGGCGGCGCACCATCACCCGCTGCACCGTGCGGTCGGCGCCGCGCTGCACGATGCGGCCGGCGCCGGGCTGCTTCACCGCGCCCGCCGCGTCGAACTGCGCCACCACCGCCTTCACCAGCGGATCGTCCTTCGCCGCGTGGCCCGCGAGATCGGCCGAGGCCACGCCGGTCACCACCACCACGCGGGCGCGGTCGCCCACCAGCACCAGCGGCTCCGAGAGCCGCTGGTCGGCGCCGATGCGGCGGATCTCGGCGCGCCAGCGCGGCGCCTTCGCGTAGCCGTCCACCTGGGCCACCAGCGCCACGGTGTCGGTCTGCGGGTTGGTGGTGGCCCAGGGCGCGAGCTGGCCGGCGCGCCAGCGGCCGGGCTGGTACACCCGGTCGGTCCAGCGCTGCTTGGCCTGGGCGCCGGCGGGGTGCGGGGCCAGCGCCAGCAGCAGCACGGCCAGCGCCGCGCCGGCGCCGGCGCGGATGGCGGCGCGGCGAGCGCCGCGCAGCTCGTGCACGGTCACGGCCTGCTCCTTTCCCTTCACGTGGGCCTCGGGGAGCGGCGCCAGCTCGTAGCCGTCGTCGAGCGCGGCACGCGTGGCGTCGCTGATGATGATGGTGGTCCCCATGTCCTTGTTCAGCCCCTCCAGCCGGCTGGCCAGGTTCACGGCATCGCCGATGGCGGTGTAGTCGAGCTTGTGCTTCAGCGAGCCGATGTTCCCCACCACCGCCTCGCCCGTGTTGATGCCGATGCCGATGCGCAGGTCGGCCATGCGGCCGGCGGCCGCCCAGCGCTCGTTCAGGCGCTCCAGCTCGGCGGTCATCTCCAGCGCGCACTCCACCGCCCGGCGCGCGTGGTCGGGCACGGGGAGCGGCGCGCCCCAGAACGCCATCACCGCGTCGCCGATGAACTTGTCGAGCGTGCCGCCGTGGCGGAACACGATCTCCGTCATCGCCCCCAGGTAGTCGCACAGCATCTCCACCACCATCTCGGCGGGGAGGCGCTCCGACAGCGCGGTGAAGCCGCGGATGTCGCTGAACAGGATGGTGAGCGGCACCCGCTTCCCCCCCAGCGCCAGCTCGCTCCCCCCCTCGGCGAGCTGCTCCACCACGCGCGGGTCCAGGTAGCGGCCGAACATCTCGCGCACGCGGCGGCGGCCGCGCCCCTCGGTCACGTAGTTGGCGGCCATCACCCCGGCGTACGCCACCCCCCCGCCCAGCGCGGGCGCGGCGGCGTCCAGCCACACGCCCCCGGCGAACGCCGCGCACGCGGCCGCGGCGGCCAGCAGCATCACCAGCAGCGTGGCGGCGGTCGCCCAGGTCGCCGAGCCGATCAGCGCCACCGCCACCGTGGCGGCCAGCGCGGTGAGCGCCGCCGTCCCCGCGTTGGCCCATTCGGGCGCGCGGCGCATGAAATCGTCCCGCAGCAGGTTGTCCAGTGCCGTGGCGTGGACCATCACCCCCGGCTCGTCGCCGCCCATCGGCGTGGTGCGCAGGTCCATCAGCCCGCTCGCCGTCCCCGCGACGAAGACGATCTTCCCGCGCAGCGAGTCGGGCGGCAGCGTGGGCGGGCGCCCCGCCAGCATGTCCTCGTACGAGGCGGCCAGCCGCGAGTACGAGAAGACGGGGTAGACCTGCCGCCCGGCGCGGTCGCTGAAGGGTCCGCGCCAGCGCAGCAGCGCCTGCCCGCGGTCCAGCGGCACGGCGCCGCCCCCCGCGGTGCGCAGCACGCCGTCCCGCACCGTCACCACCCCGCCCCAGCGCGCGGGCTCGGCCAGGCGCGCGGCGGCGAAGCCCAGCGAGGGGTAGAAGCGCCCGCCGTGCCGCTGCACCGGGCGGTCGGCGCGGACGGTGCGCTCCAGGGTGTCGTTGTTCAGGGCGATGGAGCCCACGCCGGCCGCGCTCCGGGCGAGCAGCGGGATCGGCGCGGCGGAGCGCGCGAATTCCGGAAGGCTCGCGCCTCCGCGCACGGAAAGCGCGAACCGGGCGACCTCCGCCTCGCCCGCGGCCGACTGCGCCAGGTAGCCGTCGTTCACCGCCGTGCCGGCACCCAGCGCCATCGGCAGCACGCCGATCCCCGACTCGGCGAAGGCGCCGGCGAACGCGGAATCCGCCCCCGGGTTCTCGTCGGGCTCGGTGAACTGCACGTCGTAGATCACGGCCTTAGCGCCGGCGAACGCCAGGTAGTCGAGCACGGCGGCGTGCACGTCGCGCGGCCAGGGCCAGCGCCCCTGCTGCGGCGCCAGCTCGCGCAGGCTGCGCTCGTCGATCGCCGCGATCACGATCTCCTTCGACGCCGCGTGAGGGTCGGCGAAGGCGCGCGCGCGGGCGTCGTGGGTCGCCAGCTCGGCCTTGCGCATCAGCCCCGTGGGGCGCAGCGCCATCACCGCCACCGTCGCCAGCACGCCCACGGCCCCGGCGCGCACCAGCCGCCGCGCGCGCAGGCTGGTGCGCCGGTCGCGCACCGCGGCGAAGGGGCGCACCGCCCTCAGGAGCCGCCGCCGCGCGGCAGCGCCGCCGCCTGGCTCGGCGACTGCGACTCGAGGCGGCGGCGGAAGTCGGCGTCCTCCACCAGCACCTGCACCGAGCGGCCGATGCTGTTGATGTGCTCCTCCATCAGCGCCATGCGGCGCTCCAGGAGCAGCGTGTTCTCGTCGGTCCCCTTCATCTCGCGGTAGCGCGCCATCGCTTCCACGATCGGCTTCAGCGCGATGCGCGCGGTGACCCCGGCCACGGGGATGAGCACCGCCAGGCCGAAGAAGACCACGGCGGTCAGTCCGATCAGCTCTTCTGATACGTTCATTTTCAGGAAACCGGTGCCTCGGGTGAGTCGCGTATGGCGCCGGAGGGGGCGCCCGCGGCCTACGGGGCGTGCGGAGGGGAAGTTTCGGCTGCGGCGGGGGCCGCCGGGAGCGGCGCCCCGTCTCCATCAATCTGCCAACGATTCCGGCGAAACGCCAGTGTGATGGACGCGGCGAGGGGGCCCGCCAACTCCTCCGCCGTGGCCGGAGCCGAGGCGGATCGGTCGAGCGAAGGGCGCGTTCAGGCCTCGCTCGCCAGGTTGACCCCGGCGATGCGCGGCAGCACCCCGCGCACCAGCGCCGCCAGGCGGTCGCGGACGCGGGCGCCCACCTCCATCACCTCGTCGTGGCTCAGCGTGCCGCCCAGCCCCGCCGCCAGGTTGGTGATGCACGAGATCCCCAGGCACTTGAGCCCCACGGCGCGCGCGACGAGTACCTCCGGAACGGTGCTCATCCCCACCGCGTCGGCGCCCAGGCGCGAGAGCATGCGGATCTCGGCGGGGGTTTCGTAGCTGGGGCCCATCAGCGCGGTGTACACGCCCTGGGTGACGGGGATGCCGAGATCCCGCGCGACCTCCTCCGCGGCCTCGCGGAAGCCGCGGTCGTACGGGTCCGACATGTCGGGGAAGCGCGTCTCGCCGGGGATCACCTGGCCCACCAAGGGGTTGGTCCACATCAGGTTGATGTGGTCGGCGATCAGCATCAGGTCGCCCGGCTGCATCCCGGGGCGCAGCCCGCCGGCGGCGTTGGTCAGCACCATCGCGCGCGGCCCCAGCGCGGCGAGCGCGCGCACGGGGAGCGCCACGTCGGCCGGCGTCCACCCCTCGTACAGGTGGAAGCGCCCCTGCATCGCCGCCACCTCCACCCCCTCCAGCCGGCCGGCGATCAGGCGCCCGGCGTGCCCCGCCAGTTCCTGCGTGCGCCGCGGAAAGCCGGGGATCTGGTCGAAGGGGATCGCGACGGCGTCCTCGATCTCGTCGGCCAGGCCGCCAAGCCCGGAGCCCAGCACCAGGATCGCGTGCGGCGCGCGCGTGAACCGCTCGCGCAGGAAGTGGATCGTGTCGTGGATCGGCGTGGCTTCGGGCATCGGCTCCTCGCGGGTGAGGGGGCACGATAGCCGCGGTGCCGTACAGCGTCAACGGGACGGCGCTGCCACGCCC
>DASQLJ010000580.1:0-12350 GCA_035630095.1 Longimicrobium sp. | reverse complement strand
GCCGGCGTGCGGAAGTCCACCGGCTCGCCCTCCAGCCACACTTGGCCGCCGTCGCGGGTGTAGGCGCCGGTCATGATCTTGATCAGCGTGCTCTTCCCCGCGCCGTTCTCGCCCACCAGCGCGTGCACCTCGCCGCGCCGCAGGGTGAAGTCCACGCGGTCGAGCGCCGTGGCGCCTGCGAAGCGCTTGACGATCCCCTCCATGCGCAGGATGGGATCGTCGGCCGTGTCGATGGGAAGGGTGGGGTCGGGCACGGTCATCTCGCGTCCGGGGTCGGGTTGAAAGTGCCCAGTGCCAGGTGCCCAGTGCCCAGTCAACCCTGGACCCGAGTCGTTCCTGGGCACTGGGGACTGGGCACCTGGCACTTTGCCGTTCAGTACGCGTCCGCCACGAACTGCGCCGCGTTGGTGCGGTCGAAGAAGCGGTCGGTGATCAGCTTCTTGGTGGGCACCTGCTCGCCCTTGCGCACCTGCTCGATGGTCTCGAAGGCGATCGGGCCGAAGCGCGGGTTGCTCTCCACCGTCGCGCCCAGCTCGCCGCGCTGGATCGCCTCGAGCGCGGCGCGCTGGCCGTCGATGGAGACGATCTTCACGTCCGTCCCCGGCGTGCGCCCGGAGGCGCGCAGCGCCTGGATCGCGCCGAGCGCCATCTCGTCGTTGTGCGCGTAGACGGCGGTGATCTGCGCGCCCAGCGACTGCGCCACGTTCTGCATCACGCGCTGCCCGTTGGCGCGCGAGAACTCGCCCGTCTGCGACGCGAGGATCTTCATCCCCGGGTGGCGGGCGATCACCTCGCGGAAGCCGCGCGCGCGGTCCGTCGCCACCGACGAGCCCGGCGTGCCGGTGAGCTCCACGATCCCCGCCGTGCCGCCCGTCTCCTTCACCAGCCACTCCGCCGCACGGCGACCCTGCTCCACGAAGTTCGAGCCCAGGAAGGTGACGAAGTCCTCCCCCGGAACCCCCTCCGCCTCGCGGTCGACGAGGATCACGGGGATGTTGGCGTCCTTGGCCGCCTGCAGCGCAGGCGCCAGCCCCTCGAACTCGCGCGGGGCGAGCAGGATGATGCCCACGCGGCGCGCGATCAGGTCCTCCACGTCCGCCACCTGCTTGGCGGTCTGGTCCTGCGCGTCGGTCACCACCAGCTCGTAGCCGCGCTTCGCCGCCTCGGCGCGCAGGCTGGCCGTCTGCGCCATCCGCCAGGGGTTGTCGTGCCCCATCTGCGAGAAGCCCACCGTGAACTTCCCCTCCTTCGCCTCGCCGCCGGCGCCGCCTCCGCCGCTTTCCTTGCGGCAGCCGGCCAGGGGCGCGAGCGCGAGCAGGGACAGCACCCCCGCGCGCAGGATTGTACGGGACCGGGGCAGCAGGGACATGGGCGGCTCGGGCAGGTGGTTGGCTGGATTCGGCGGATCGGCCACAGCCGCCGAAGCGGCCGCGGGCCTGAACTTGTCCGAAACGGTTCAGATTGGTTCAGAGACAGTACGTTTGTCGGGTACACGCTGTCAAGAACCTTCTCCGCTGCAGACGACGTCGGCTCATCGGCACGGGTGTCATCTGACGAAAATCTTGCAATTTCGGTAGATATCCAGCAATCACTCGCAATTTCGCCATCCAGGAAGGGAGTGCTCTGGTCCGGCACCTGACGGCGGATTTGCACAGTGGCTGAACATGACGCTTGACAGTGTGGAGGGGAATCTCTAACCTGAACGAACCCGAACCTGTTCAGAGCAGTTCAAGCGCAGTTCGCATCCGGTCGGTCACGGGCGCCGCGCCTTTCCCCAGGCATCCTCCGTCCCCTCCCGTCTCCCCGTCCGCATGAAGAACAATCAGCCAACCATCAACGACGTCGCGAGGCTGGCGGGGGTCTCCAAGGCCACCGTCTCGGCGGTGCTCAACGACACGGGAACGGTCAAGCGCTCCACGCACGACCGGGTGCTCTCCGCCATCGAGTCGCTCAACTACCGCAAGAGCGGCCCGGACGGGCGCGGCCCCGGCCAGCAGATGCGCAGCATCGGCCTGGTGATCAAGGAGATCGACAACCCGTACTACGGCGAGGTGGTGACCGGCGCCCGCGCGGCTGCGCAGGAGAGCGGCTACGCGCTCCTGGTCACCAGCTCCGAGGGCGAGTACGAGGCGGAGCGCCGCGCGGTGGAGCTCATGCAGCGCAACGGCGTGGACGGGCTGATCCTCACGCCGGTGCTGGACGTGGACGCCGACCTCTCGCACCTCTTCGAGCTGAAGCGGCGCAACTTCCCCTTCGTGCTGCTGGAGGAGCTCCGCGGCGTTCCCGCCAGCCTGATCGACGTGGACAACGAGGAGGCGTCGCGAAAGGCGGTGGAGTTCCTGATCGAGCAGGGGCACACGCGCTTCGTCCACTTCGCCGGGCCCGAGTACTCCTGGCACACGCAGGAGCGCATCGACGGGGTGCGCCGCGCGTGCAGCGGCTCGCACGTGATCTTCACCGACGGCGACATCGTCCGCACCGGCGCGCACCTGGAAGACGGCTACCGCGCGGGGCTCGAGTACTTCGGCAGCCGCCCGCCTGCGGAGCGGCCGACGGCGGTCACCTGCTACAACGACCTGGTGGCGCTCGGCCTCTGCCGCGCCCTGGCCGAGCTGGAGATCCGCGTTCCCGACGACGTGTCGGTGGTGGGGTTCGACGACATCCAGCTCCTCGAATACCTCCCCCTGCGCCTCACCTCCGTGCGCATGCCCAAGTTCGAGATGGGCGAGCTCGCGGCGCAGATGCTCATCCGCCACATCGAGTCGCGCGAGACGCTCCCGCCGCAGAAGGTCTACCTCGAAGCCGAGCTGGTGGTGCGCGATTCCACCCGCTCGCTGGCCGAGCCCGCCGCGGCGCCGCGCACCCCTCGCAGCATCCGCCTCACCGCGGCCGCAGGCGAGGGGGATGCCGGCACCGCCCCCGCGGGCGCCGGCCGCGCGAGCCGTCCACGATGAACACCGCCGTGGTCGCGAAGTCCGCGTGCAGCATCGGGTTCGCCGCCGCCCCCACCGCGGCGGCCGCGACCGTTTCGCCGCGCACGGAGGCGACGTGGCGGCCGGCGCGGGGGACGCTGACCACCCCGTGGACCGCGCGGGTCGATCCGCTGAACGTCCTCCCCGAGTACCCGCGCCCGCAGATGGTGCGCGAGCGCTGGCAGAACCTGAACGGGGTGTGGGAGCTGGCCCTCCTCGATGACGAAGACGCCGACGCGCCGGTGTTCGGCCAGGCGCTGCCGGAGCGCGTCCTCGTCCCGTTCCCCATCGAATCGCCGCTCTCCGGCGTGATGCGCCGCTCCAGCCGCGCCGTGTACCGCCGCACCTTCCGCGCGCTGGAGATGGCGGCGGGCGAGCGGCTGCTGCTGCACTTCGGCGCGGTGGACTGGCGGACCCGTGTCTACCTGAACGGCCGCGCGGTCGGCGAGCACACCGGAGGCTACGATGGCTTCTCGTTCGATATCACCGACGCGCTGAATCCAGGCTCTATCGAGAACGAGCTGGTCGTGGACGTGTGGGACCCCACCGACGCCTTCGGCCAGCCGCGCGGCAAGCAGGCGACGGTCGCGGAGAAGGGGCTCTTCTACACCCCCGTCACCGGCATCTGGCAGACGGTGTGGCTGGAGCCCGTCCCCGCCGCGTCCATCGATCGCCTGTGGATGACGCCCGACGTCCCCGGCTCGGCGCTCCGGCTTACCGTCCACGGCCGCGGGACGGAGGAAGGGCAGCGCGTCACCGCCGTCGCGATGGCGGAGGGCAGGGAAGTGGGCCGGACGGAGGGAACCGTCGGCGCGGAGATGCGCATCCCCGTCCCCTCCCCGCGCCTGTGGGGTCCGGACGACCCGTTCCTCTACGACCTGCGCGTCACGCTTGATGACGGGCGCGAGACGGACCGGGTGGACAGCTACTTCGGGATGCGCACGGTTTCGCTGGTGAAGGACGAGCGTGAGCACGCGCGCATCGCCCTGAACGGCGAGCCCTGGTTCCACGTCGGTCCGCTGGACCAGGGGTGGTGGCCGGACGGGCTCTACACCGCGCCCACGGACGAGGCGCTGCGCTCTGACGTCGAGCGGACGAAGGCGGCGGGATTCAACTTCACTCGCAAGCACATCAAGGTGGAGCCGGCGCGCTGGTACTTCCACGCCGACCGTCTCGGTCTCCCCGTCTGGCAGGACATGCCGTGCGGGTGGAACGACACCCCCGAGGCGCGCGCGCACTTCGAGCGCGAGCTGCGGGCGATGATCGAGGGACGCGGCAACCATCCGTCCATCATCGTCTGGGTCCCCTTCAACGAGAAGTGGGGCCAGCCGACGGTGGAATGGACGCGCGAGATCGTCGACGCGATCAAGGCGGCGGACCCCACGCGGCTGGTGGACGACGCCAGCGGATGGGAGCACACCGGCGCCGGCGACATCGTGGATGTGCACCGCTACCAGGGCCCGCAGGCACTCGTCCCGCACGCGGACAAGGCCACCGTCGTCGGCGAGTTCGGCGGCCTGGGCTTCCCCGTGTCCGGCCACCTCTGGCGCGAGAGCGACCGCGACAACTGGGGATACGGCGGCGCGTACGCGTCCCCCGAGGCGCTGCACGACCGCTACGACCTGCTGATGCAGCGGATGTGGCGGCTGCGCGACACCCACGGGATGAGCGCCGCGGTCTACACCCAGCTCACCGACGTGGAGACCGAGATCAACGGGCTGTTCACCTACGACCGCGCCGTCTTCAAGCTCGATCCCGACCGCGTCGCCGCCGTGAACCGCGGCCTCGCCCCGCTGATCCTCCCCGAGCACGGCGAGTTCACCCACTCGGCGGACGTCACCGTGCACCAGGGCACGCCCACCGAGCTGCGCTTCACCGCGGACGGCAGCGAGCCGACGGCCGAGAGCCCGCTCTTCGCCCCGCTCACGATCCGCGAAGACACGACGGTGCGCATCCGCGGCTTCCAGGACGGCCAGCCCACCGCTGCGCCCGAGGCGCGGATGGACTACCGCCGCGTCCCCGGCCGCGCGGCGGACTACGTCGACGTCGTCCCCGGCGTGGACTACGCGTACTTCGCCGACACCAGCCCCGAGCCGCGCTACCGCCTGGACTGGCCCGTCCGCGACCGCCTCTCGCGGATCGACGCCGAGCCGGGCGATCCGGAGCTGGCCAGGACGGGGACGCTCCCCGACGTGAGCCTGGACCCGCGCGACCGCGACGAGCTGTTCGGCTTCCGCTTCGCCGGCTACGTCCGCGTCCCCGCCGACGGCGTCTACACCTTCTCGGCGGTGTCGAAGGACGGCGTGGCGCTGTGGATCGGCGGCCGCGCGCTGTTCTGGTCGATGGGCCAGTCCCCCGCGGCGACCGAGGACGAGGGGACGATCGCGCTGCGCGCCGGGCTGCACCCCTTCGTCCTGGGCTACCACCAGGCCTACGGGGTGATGGCGCTGGAGATCCGGGTCGAGGGGCCCGGCGTTCCCCGCCAGCGCATCCCCGAAACGATGCTCTTCCGCCCCGCCGGGGCACGCTGACCCGAGCGGCGCGGCGGCGCGGGGAGGCACCCGCGCGCCGCGCCACACCGCGGGCGCGCCGCCCCCCGCGGCGCGCCGAACCTCCAGGGATCCGCAGGCCATGCACGCCACCAGCAGCCGGTCGCCCCCAGCGGGCCCACCCCCAGCCGACCACCGCCGGTCCGGCAGCGCACCCGCGCGGCCGGGTACAACGCCAACCGCTTCCCAGCGAGGGAAACACATGCAAACCGCTGTCGTACGCCGCGCCAGACCCGCCGCCGCGCTCCTGCGCGCGCTCGGGTGCCTGGCCGCGCTCGTGCTGCTGGCCGCCGCGCCGCTCCGCGCCCAGACGGGCCAGGTGAGCGGCACGGTCACGGCCGAGGGCGGCCGCCCGCTCTCGGGGGCCACCGTGCAGGTGGTGGGGTCGGGCCGCCAGGCCGTGACCGCGCCCGACGGGCGCTACACCATCACCGGCGTACCCGCCGGGGCCCGGCAGGTCCGCGCCACCGCCATCGGCCACGCCCCCCGGACGGTGTCCGTGACCGTGACCGCCGGCGGCACCGCCACCGCCAGCTTCAGCATGGCCGTGGCCGCCGTTCGCCTCGACTCCGTCGTGGCGGTGGGCTACACCACCCAGCGCGCCCGCACCGTGAGCGACGCCGTGGCCCGCGTGCGCGGCGCCGACCTGCGCCAGGCCAAGGTGGCCACGGTGGAGGAGGCGCTCCGCGGCCGCGTGGCCGGCGTGAACGTGCAGGCCAGCGGGCAACCCGGCCGCCCCGCGAAGATCGTGGTGCGCGGGCAGAACTTCCTGGGCGCCGCCGACCCGCTGTACGTGATCGACGGGATGTACACCCGCAGCAACCCGAACCTGAACCCCGACGACATCGAGAGCGTCGACATCCTCAAGGACGCGTCGGCCGCCGCGCAGTACGGCGCGCAGTCGGCCAACGGCGTGGTGGTGATCACCACGCGCCGCGGGCGCGCGGGGCCGCCGCGGCTGGCGGTGAACAGCTACTACGGCTTCCAGGACGTGCCCAATCGCATCGCGTTCGTCGACAACCAGCGGTGGCAGCAGATCAACGCCATGGCCCGCGCCAACGGCGGCGCCCCGGCCGACAACACGGTGCTCAGCGCCAACACCGACTGGCAGGGCGCCATCTTCCGCAGCGGCGCCGTGCAGGACCACAACCTCGAGGTCTCGGGCGGCAACGAAGCCCTGAGCTACATGGTGGGCGGCGGCTACTTCGACCAGCGCGGCACCATCATCAACACCGGCTTCAACCGCGCCTCCTTCCGCGTGAACAGCGAGGCGCGCCGCTCCCGCTGGCGCGTGGGCGAGAACCTGTCGCTGTCGCGTTCGGTGCGCGACAACGTGATCGGCTTCCCGCTGATCGACGTGGTGCGCCTGCAGCCGGCGATCCCCGTGCGCGACCCGGCCAACCCCGGCGGCTGGGGGTACGGCTCGGGGAACGGGGCGCTCAGCACCTTCGGCACCAACCCGGTGGGCGTGTTCAACACGCAGACCAGCACCGACTACACCAACCGCGTGCTGGGCAACGCCTTCGGCGAGCTGAACCTGACCAGCTGGCTCAAGTACCGGCTCAACCTGGGGATCGACTATCAGGACACCAACTGGCGCAACTTCGTGCGCATGGTGCAGCTCCGGCAGAACACCGTCCCCACCTTCAACGAGGGGCGCGACCGCCGCGACGACTTCACCTCGTGGCTCGCCGAGAACCTGCTGAGCGTGAACACCAGCCGCGGCGACCACACCATCAACGCGGTGGCGGGCATCACCGAGCAGCACAGCGAGTTCCGCCGGCTGGAGGCGTACCGCCGCGGCTTCACCGACGAAGACCTCACCGAGATCGACGCCGGGAGCAGCAACTTCCAGAACACCGGCCGCAGCACCCCGGCGTCGCTGCGCGGCTACCTGGTGCGCGCCAACTACGCGTTCGCCGACCGTTACCTCCTCACCGGCTCCTTCCGACGCGACGGCTCGAGCAAGTTCGGCCCCAACAACAAGTGGGCCGACTTCGCCTCGGCCAGCGCCGGGTGGGTGGTGAGCGAGGAGTCGTTCTTCGACGGCTCGCTGGGGCGCGCGCTCGACTACCTGAAGCTGCGCGGCAGCTACGGCACCCTGGGCAACCAGGACATCGGCGACTTCCGCTACTCGGCGCAGATCGTGGGGAACCAGAGCTACCTGTTCGGCGGCTCCATCGCCACCGGCGCCACCCAGCTCGCCCTGGCCAACCCCGACATCCGCTGGCAGAGCCAGAAGCAGTCGAACGTGGGCGCCGACCTCTCGCTCCTCGACAGCCGCCTGAACGTGACCGTCGACTGGTACCGCTCCGCCTCCAGCGGGCTGCTGGTGGACGCGCCGATCCCCTGGTCGCTCACCGGCCCGGCGGCGTCGCCCACCATCAACGCCGGCACGGTGCGCAACACCGGCTTCGAGTTCTCGGTCGACTACACCGTGCGCCGCCCCGAGCTGCAGGTGCGCTGGGGCGCCAACCTCACCACCGTAAACAACAAGGTGGTGGCGCTGGGCAACGGCGGGCAGCCGGTGTTCGCCGGCTTCAACAACGTGTCGCGCACCACCGAGGGCGGCTCGATCGGCGAGTTCTTCCTGATCAGGACGCTCGGCATCTTCCAGAGCGACGCCGAGGCGCAGGCGTACCGCAACGGCACCGGCACCGTGATCCAGCCCAACGCGCGCGCCGGTGACGTGAAGTACGCCGACCTGAACGACGACGGCGTGATCAACGACGACGACCGCTACGTGGCCGGCAGCCCGATCCCCAGCCTGATCGGCGGCTTCAGCATGGACGCCACCTGGCGGCGCTTCAACCTGGGGCTGGCGCTGCGCGGGCAGAGCGGGAACAAGATCTTCAACGTGGCGCGCTTCTGGACCGACCGGATGGACGAGAACTCCAACTACCGGCAGGACCTGAGCCCCTGGACGCCGCAGAACACCGGCACCGACGACCCGCGCGCGGTGTTCGGCGCCGCCGGGGCCGACAACGCCCGCGCCAACAGCGACCGCTGGCTCGAGGACGGCTCCTTCCTGCGCATCCAGAACGTGCAGCTCGGCTACGCCATCCCCGAGCGGCTGCTGAACCGCATCGGCGTGAGCGGGCAGGGGACGCGCGTGTACCTGAACTTCCAGAACCTGTACACCTTCACGAGCTTCTCCAACTGGGATCCGGAGGTGGTGGCGGGCGGCAACACGCTGAGCAGCGGCATCGACGACGGCGAGATCTACCCGAACCCGCGCACGGTGACGTTCGGCGTCGAGTTCCGCCCGTGAGCCGTCAACGCAACCATCCGGGAACCCTTCAACGGGCGAGAAGAACGATCATGAAGAAAAGATACGGGATCGCGGGAACGCTCCTGCTCGGCGCGGTGCTGGCCGGGTGCGCGGAGCTGAACCTGACCGACCCCAACCAGCGCACCGTGGAGACGTTCTGGCAGACCCAGGCCGACGCCACGCAGGGGATCAACGCCACCTACCGCGGCCTGCAGGAGAACGGCGGCTACGGGCGCTGGCTGCAGTTCGCCTACGACATGCGCAGCGACATCGGCTACAGCCGCAGCCCCTGGGGCGACCTCAGCAACTTCACCAAGAGCGTGCTGAGCAGCTACGACTTCGAGGTGAACCGGGAGATCTGGCAGCACCAGTTCCAGACCGTCTTCCGGGCCAACCAGGTGATCGCGTACGTCCCGCCGATCCAGATGGACGCGGCGACGCGCGACCGCATCGTGGGCGAGGCCAAGTTCATCCGCGCGCTGATGTACTTCAACCTGGCCACGCTCTACGGCAACGTGCCGCTGATCCTGGAGCCGCCCAAGCCCACCGACCGCCCCGCGCAGGCCAACGAGGCGCAGATCTGGGCGCAGGTGGAGAAGGACCTGACCGAGGCCGCCGCCGTGCTCCCCGCCTCGTACGCCGGCGCCGACGTGGGCCGCGCCACCCGCGGCGCCGCGCTGGCGCTGCTGGGCCGCGCGCAGCTCCAGCAGAAGAAGTGGGGGCCGGCCGCCACCACCCTGCAGGGGGTGCTGGGGAGCTACTCGCTCGTCCCCAACTACATCGACAACTTCACCGAGGGCGGCGACAACAACCCCGAGACCATCTTCTCGGTGCAGTTCGGCGGGCCCGAGGTGCTGGCCGCCGGGAGCCGCGGGCAGAACATCATCAAGATGATGGGCCCCTGCGACGTGGGCTTCTGCGACGGCGAGCCCACCCAGTGGTACGTGGACCAGCTCAAGGCCGAGACCACCGTGGGCGGCCAGCCCGACCCGCGGCTCGACGCCACGCTCTTCTACAACCGCGCCGGCGGGATGGACGTGTACGGCACCCCCTTCGCCACCCGCTACGCCAACCGCATGGGCGACGAGTTCTGGCGCAAGTACGGCGAGTGGTACAAGACCTTCCAGGACTGGGACAACCCGATCGACGTGAAGGTGATGCGCCTGGGCGGCGTGATGCTGCTGGCCGCCGACGCGCAGAACGAGGCCGGCAACGTGGGCGCGGCCAAGACGCTGGTCGACCAGGTGCGCGCCCGCGCGCAGCTCGCGCCGCTCCCCGGTGGCCTCAGCCAGGCGCAGATGCGCGACCGCATCGAGAAGGAGATCCTGGCCGAGCTGGGGATGGAGAACGAACGCTTCTTCTGGCTGAAGCGGCACGACTGGCTCACCGACCCCGCGAAGATCGCGATATTGAAGACGCGCGATCCCGACTTCAACTTCTTCGCTCCGCACCGGGCGCTGCTCCCGATCCCGTCCACGGAGACGAACCTGAACCCGAACGTGACGCAGAACCCCGGCTGGTGACGGGGGGAATGGAAACTGCGCGGCGGACGGTGCCCACGGGCGCCGTCCGCCGCGGCGCGGCATCCGACATCACAGGCTGAAGAGGGAGCGATGACACGAGCGGGGTTCGGCGGGCGGTGGGCGTGGCGGGCGGCGGCGTGCGTGCTGGCGGCCGCGGTCGCCGCGTGCTCGGGCGGGGGAGGCGGCGACGGCGGCCCCGAGCCGATCCCGCCGCAGCCCACCTGCACCTTCGCCAACCCGCTGGCGTCGGGCGCCGACCCCTGGGTGGTGCGCGACGGCGGCTTCTACCATCTCATCCAGTCGCGCGACAACGGGATCTGGATCTCGCGCTCGGCCACGCTCACGGGCGTGGCGGTGGGCGGCACGCGCGTCTGGTCGGCCCCCGCCACGGGGTGGAACCGCACCAACGTGTGGGCGCCCGAGCTGCACCACGTCGACGGGCGCTGGTACGTGTACTACGCCGCGGGGAGCGACGGGCCGCCGTACGTCCACCAGCGCGCCGGCGTCCTGCAGTCCGCGGCTGACGACCCGATGGGCCCGTACACCGACCTGGGGATGCTCTACACCGGGGATGGCGGGCCGGGGTCGGGGAACGACAACGTGTGGGCGATCGACATGACGGTGGCGCGCATCGGCACCGAGCTCTACGCGGTGTGGAGCGGGTGGGCGGCCAACGCGGGGACGGACCGCACGGTGCAGCACCTGTACGCGGCGCACATGTCGAATCCCCATACCATCGACGGGCCGCGGGTGCGCATCAGCTCGCCGACCGAGGGGTGGGAGCGGGGGACCGAGCTCGACCTGCAGGAGGGGCCGCAGTTCCTGCAGCGCGGCGGGCAGACCTTCATCGTCTACTCCACGCGCGAGTCGTGGCTCCCCGACTACCGGCTGGGGCTGCTGCGGCTGGCCGGCGCCAACCCGCTCGACCCGGCGGCGTGGGTGAAGAGCGGGCCGGTGTTCCAGGCGGCCGGCGCGGTCTACGGCCCCGGGCACGCCAGCTTCACCACCTCGCCCGACGGGTCGCAGAGCTGGATCGTGTACCACGCCAAGGTCGCGGCCACGCCGGGGTGGGACCGCGTGATCCGCACCCAGCCGTACACCTGGAACGCCGACGGCACGCCCAACTTCGGGACGCCGGTGGCCGCGGGGCAGCAGATCTCGCGTCCCGCCGGGGAGTGCACGCCGTAGGGTTCGGAGGCGTGGAAATCGAGCGTCGTACCTTCGACGCTCGCGCACTTCCGCACCTGTCGGTTCGACTCTGGGCGTGTTGCGCGCCGAGACGCGCAACCGGGCTGCGCGCGCGGTAGGGCACGATACCACTGTGCCCAACCGCGCCGGGCCACCGCCGCGCCACGGTCCCGCGGCCGACCGCCACGCCGACGCGGGCGCGGCGGCGGCCCGGCCCTCCGGGCGCGCATCCCTCACGCATCGCCCCCACCCGCGGCGCCTGCGCTGGCGGAGGATTCGAGGGCTCCGGAGGATGGAGGGATGCGAGCAGTTCCTCCGTTTCCTCCGTTGCTCCGTGTGACAACAATCCGTTCCCGGGTCGACCGGAACGATGCGGAGGATCGGAATGAACGACGCCTCGTCGCGGATCGAGGCGGCGTTCGACACGCGAGTGACGCAGGGGATTATCCGCCGCCATTTGCCTGTTCAGCACCTCCGGTTGCACTTTGGACCGTCGCGGGCGCCCTTTCCGCCACCACAGCGAACCCGATCACCCCTCGAAACGACCGGATGCCGGCCACTCCCCGTCCGCGCCACCCCACGCACGCCCCCCGTCCGCCGCACGCCGAGGTGACGGTTTGACCCCGATCGTGAGCCGGTCGCCCTTCGGGCGCCTCCCGGGCGGAGAATCGGTGGAGCTGTTCGAGATGCGCAGCACCACCGGGATGGTGGTGCGCGTGAGCGGCTACGGCGGCGTGATCCAGTCGATCCAGGTTCCCGACCGCCGCGGCCGCCCCGGCGACGTGGTGCTGGGCTTCGACCGGCTCGACCAGTACGTCGCCGACGACGGCTACTTCGGCGCGCTGAT
>DASQLJ010000579.1:0-2901 GCA_035630095.1 Longimicrobium sp. | reverse complement strand
CGCCGACCACCCCGCCAGGCGATACGGCCCCTCCGGCTGCACCTCCGTGACCATCCGCACCAGCCGGGTCACCAGGTCGTCGATGGAGCCGAGCTCGTTCGTGTCGTTGAGCGGCCCCGGCAGGGCGTAGACGGGGATCTCCGCGTCCAGGTGCGGGCGGAGGATCTGCCCGTAGAAGACGATCCCCACCGCGTCGTGCGCCAAGAACAGGGGGCGCTCGGAGCCGGTCTCCCTGACCGGGATGGCGTGGTCGGTGCCGAACCACTCGCCGTTCCCGGCCAGCCGCGCCGCGAGCTCGTAGAGCGTCGGGTGCGCGAATACCTCGTCCACCGTCGCCGCGGGGTTCAGCGCCGCGCGCACCCGGCTCACCAGCCGGACGGCGAGCAGGGAGTGGCCGCCCAGGTCGAAGAAATGGTCGCGCCGGTCCACCCGCTCCACCCCCAGCAGCTCGGTCCAGATCTCCGCCAGCACCCGCTCCGTCATGGTGAGCGGCGGCTCGTGGCCGCTGCGCGCGTACGCCGCGGCGTCCGGCGCCGGGAGCGCCTTGCGGTCCAGCTTGCCGTTGCTCGTCAGCGGAAGCGCCTCCAGCAGCACGTACGCCGTCGGCACCGTGTACACCGGCAAACGGGCGTCGAGGTGCGCCCGCAGCGCGTCGGCCGCGGCGTCGCCGACGACGTAGGCGACCAGCCGTTTCACCCCCGGGACGTCCTCCCGCGCCAGCACGACCGCCTGGCGCACGTCCGGGTGCTCGCGGAGCCGCGCCTCGACTTCGCCCAGCTCGATGCGGAACCCGCGCACCTTCACCTGCCGGTCGGTGCGCCCCAGGAACTCGAGAACCGCACTCGTCGTTTCCTTCCATCGCACCCGGTCGCCGGTGCGGTACAGCCGCGCCCCCGGCTGGGCCGAGAAGGGATCGGGAACGAAGCGCTCCGCCGTCAGCGCGGGGCGCCCCAGGTACCCCCGCGCCACCCCGTCCCCCCCCGCGTACAGCTCGCCGGGAACGCCGATCGGGACCGGACGCAGCGCGGCGCCCAGCACGTACACCCGCGTGTTGGAGACAGGGCTCCCGATCGGCACCGGGCCCCCGCTCCACGCCTCGCCCACGGTGTGGCAGCAGGTGAAGGTGGTGTTCTCGGTGGGGCCGTACCCGTTGACCAGCCGGAGCGCGGGGAAGCGCGCGCGCACCCGGGCCACCGCGTCCACGGGAACGACGTCGCCGCCGGTCAGGAGCTGGCGCACGCCGGCCAGGTCCTCCAGCCGCTCCCGCGCCATCGCATCGAAGAGCCCCGCGGTCAGCCAGAGGGTGGTGACGCCGTGCAGGGCGATCAGTCGCCCCAGCTCCTCCAGCGACGGGTTCGTCCCCGGCACCGGCACCAGGCGGCCCCCGTTCAGGAGCGCGCCCCAGATCTCCAGCGTGGAGGCGTCGAACGAGACCGGCGCCGCCTGCAGGATCACCTCGTCCTCCCCCAGCTCCACGTAGTTCGCGCCGCGGACCAGCCGGACCACGCTCCGCTGCTCCACCGCCACCCCCTTCGGCGTCCCCGTGCTCCCCGAGGTGTAGACCACGTAGGCGAGGTGGCGCGGCCCCGCCGCGAGCGCCGGGGCGTCGGCGCGCTCGGCGGCGATCTCCGCCCGCGCGCCGTCGATGCTCACCACCGGGAGCCCGGCGGGAACCGGGAGGGCGCCGCGCGCCCCCTCCTCCGTCACCAGCACCGCCACGCCGGCGTCGGCCAGCATGAAGGCCAGCCGCTCGGCGGGGTAGCCGGGGTCCAGCGGCACGTAGGCGCCGCCCGCCTTGAGGACGGCGAGGAGGGAAACCACCAGCTCCAGGCCGCGCTCCAGGCAGATCCCCACCCGCGCCTCCGGGCCCACCCCGCGCCGCCGAAGGTGGTGGGCGAGCTGGTTGGCGCGGGCGTTCAGCTCCGCGTAGCTCAGCGCCTCTCCTTCGCGGACGACCGCCACCGCCCCCGGCGTGCGCGCCGCCTGCGCCTCGAAGAGCTCATGGATGCACCGGTCCGCCGGATACTCGGCTTCGGTCCGGTTCCACTCCTCCAGCACGAGCGCGCGCTCCGCCTCGCCGAGCAGCTCCAGCTGCGAGAGCCGCACGTCCGCGTCCGCGGCGACCTGCTCCAGCACCCGCGCCAGGTGGCCGAGCATCCGGTCGACCGTGCTACGCTCGAAGAGGTCGGTGCTGCAGGTCAGTTCTCCCCGCAGTCCGCCCGGGGTCGCCGTGAGCGCCAGGGAGAGATCGAACTTGGCGCTCGGGCGCTCCGCTTCGACTCCGCTCACCTCCAGCCCCGGCAGAGCGTCTCCCCCGCCTCCGGCGTTCTGCAGCGCGAACATCACCTGGAAGAGCGGCGTGTGGCTCCGGGAGCGTTCCGGCTGCAGCTCGGCCACCAGGCGCTCGAAGGGCACGTCCTGGTGCTCGTACGCGCCGAGCGTGACCTCCCGCGCCCGCCGCAGCACCTCGCGGAAGCTCGGGTCTCCCGAGAGGTCGGTCCGCAGGACCAAGGTGTTGACGAAGAAGCCGATCAGCTCCTCCACCTCCTTCCTCGTCCGCCCCGCCATCGGGCTGCCCACGACGATGTCCTCGCTCCCGCTGTACTTGCTCAGCAGCACCTGGAAGGCGCCCAGCAGCGTCATGTACAGCGTCGCGCCCTCGCTCCGCCCCAGCGCCTGCAGCCGCTCCAGCAGCTCCAGGGAGAGCTCCACCGGGACCCTCGCGCCCCGGTACGTCTGCATCGGCGGGCGGGAACGGTCGGTGGGGAGCTCCAGCAGCTCCGGCACACCCGCCAGGCGCTCCCGCCAGTACGAGAGCTGCCGCTCCAGGACCTCGCCCTCCAGCTGCTCGCGCTGCCACAGCGCGTAGTCGGCGTACTGCACCCCCAGCTCCGGCAGCGG
>DASQLJ010000578.1:0-4703 GCA_035630095.1 Longimicrobium sp. | reverse complement strand
GGGGTGGCGGGCCGGGGCGCGGCCGCATGTTCGGCCACGGCGACCTGAAGTTCGTGATCCTGACCCTGCTCGCCGAGAAGCCGCGCCACGGCTACGAGATCATCAAGGAGCTGGAGGAGCGCCTAGGCGGCACCTACTCGCCCAGCCCGGGCACCGTCTACCCCACGCTGTCGCTGCTGGAAGACATGGGGTACGCCCGGGCCCGGACGGAGGAGAGCAACCGCAAGGTGTTCGAGATCACCGACGAGGGGCGCGCGTACCTGGAGCAGAACAAGTCCACCATCGACGACATCTTCGACCGGGTGGACGACTTCGGCTCGTTCGTGGGGCCGCTGGTGGCGGGGCTGGGGCGCGCGTTCGGCAACCTGGGCCGCAGCACCTTCCGCTCGGCGATGAAGCACCAGGGCGACGAGCAGTGGCTGCAGCGCGCCCGCGAGATCCTGGAGCGCGCCGCCCGCGACATCGAGGGGCTGAACTGAGATGGACGCCCCCGGCGACCCCGACCCCGCCGGCGGCGTGAATCCACCCCCCGCGTTCTACGGCCTCTGGCCCAGGTTCGGGGCGGCGCCGGAGGATCGCGTGTCCGACGAGCCGCGGATCGTCACCATCCCGACCGCGCGCTCGTCGTCGGCCGACCTGACAGCCGGCGCCTGAACTCCCCCGTTCCTCCCCGATTCCAAGGGAGGGCGGGGGAGTCCTCACTCCGCGGAGAATTCGGTGCATTTCCGCGGCGCCGCGGGCCCTCACCCTGCCGCTTCGCGGCTGTCCCTCTCCCCAACAACCGGGGAGAGGGACCTGGGGCGCTTCGCGCCGGCGGCAAACGCCAGGCGCGTGGCCTCGGCGGTCGGCGAGGGGTTGATCGCCCTCTCCTTCGTGCGCCGGGTGCTGCAGGAGTGATCCCGGGTCGAACAAGCCCTCGTCGTACCGCACGGCTCCCGAAGACTTTCTTCCGCCCGAGTCTGCCCCCGGGCTTCGCCAAGCGCCAGCGTATGTGGAACTCAACTCATGGTTCCGTGACGGCGCCCTGCTCCGCAGCGGCTCCATCGGGCACGGAACCGATCCGATCGGCGAGGATGTCCGAAAGCCCCGCGGTGAAGCGGACCGCCAAGTGGCCGCCGTCGCGGTAAACGACGCCGCGAGCCTGGTCGGCCTCGCACAGGCTGCGAGGGCAGATGAACGGAGTCATGTCCACCGTCCACACCCCGGAGAACCCGGCTGCCGCGCGTCGCTGCCCCTGGTAGATCCGCGACGCCGAGCTGTCCGCCGGATTGAATCGGCAAAGGGGCCGGGGGAGCCAATGCGGTCGCCACGCACGCCGGCTGAGGCAGACCGGGCCGTTGAACGGCAGTTCGGGGGTGTCGCGCAGCAGCACCACCGAGGCACCGGACCCCGTGAGCGAATTCAGCATACGCGTTGTACCCTGAACCCACTCGGGCTCGGTGAGCATCCGCCGCGACGCGGCACTCACGTAGTGGGCGTACGAGCCGACGATGATCGTCCGGGGCCGCAGCACGGCGATGCGGGCATAAACCGCGCGCCGCCATTCGTCGCACTCGTGGTAGACCCGGCCGATGCGGTGATAGTAGACGGACACGTCCATGGGAGTACATGCGGACTTGGTGAACACCACCAGGCGCCGCCCCTGTCCGGCCACGGCCGGGTTCAGGCCCGGAAACCACTGCCCCGCGTGGCTGTCGCCGAGCAGCACGACGGTCTCCTCCCCGGCAGGATCCCCGAACGTGCAGTCCTTCGGCACGGAACTGTAGATGCGCGTGTCGCACGCCGGGTACATCGCCGGGATCTCGCGTTGCGCGAGCGCGTACCGGGCGTGCTCCGGCGTACCGAGGAGCGACCGCGAAACCCTGCCCCACAACAGGGACGAGGTCAATGCGAGCGCCGTGAGCGATGCCGCCATCCCCAGTGAGAGCGCAGGCCGCGCGCCGAGCCGCGGGTGATGGCGGATGGGGTTTTCCACCCAGTGGTAGGACAGCCAGGCAAGCCCGAGCGAGAGCAGGACCAGGGCGATTCGCGCGGGGAGCCGGAGTGAGTCGTCGAGCTGGGCCGAGAGCACCAGCACGGGCCAGTGCCAGAGATACCATGAGTAGGAAAGTCGTCCGATGTGCTGCAACGGCCCGCAACGCAGCAGCCGTGACAATGCGGTTCGAGGACTGCCGAGGATCGCGGGGATGAGCAGGGCAGTCCCGAGCACCGGAACCAGTACGGCCATTCCAGGAAAGCGGGTCTGGGCGCCAAAGAGCATGCCCGCTCCCGCGATACCCAGCAACCCCACGACGCCTGCCGCCTCCACCAGCCTCGGGCGCGAGGCGAACGCATGGGTGAACCCCCCGGTGCGGCCAGGCGCGATCGCGCCGAGCGCCCCCGCGCCGAATTCCCACGCGCGCGGCGGGGAAAGGAAAAATGCCCAGGCCTGCCGTACGTCGGTCAGCAGCAGACACAGTGCGAACGATGCCGCGACCAGGCACCCCATCAGGGTCAGCAGCCGGCGGCGCCCGAACGCCGACCGAGGTGAATGCCGTCCCACGATGGCAAGAATCAGCACGGGCCACAGCAGGTAGAACTGCTCCTCCACCGAGAGTGACCACGTGTGCAGCAACGGATTGTGCTCAGCGCCGGCGCCGAGGTAGTCCGCGCTCTTCCAAGCGAAGTAGACGTTGCTGGCGTAACCGGAAGTCGCGGCGGCGGTCACCGAGAGCACCCGGTGCTCGAGCGGGGAGTAGATCAGTGCGGCGGCGCCGGAGACGGCGAGCAGCATCACCGCGAGGGCCGGGAGCAGGCGCCGCACCCGACGGGCATAGAAAGCGGCGAGGTCGATCGTCCCGGTCCGCTCCCGTTCCTTCAGGAGAAGGGAGGAGATCAGGTAGCCGGAGAGGACGAAGAACACGTCCACTCCCACGTAGCCGCCCGCAAAGCCGGGAATGCGCGCGTGGTATCCTACCACCAGAAGGATGGCGACGGCGCGGACGCCTTCGAGCTCAGGCCGGAACCCGGTTCCAGGCCCGCCTCGCGGCCGATCCCTGGATACATGGCCGCGAGCCGGGCGGGCTTCGGGTGTGGGGGTGCCCATTTGCTCGTTTCTAATTCCGGAACGGCACGTCCGACGCTGCCGACCCGGCGAGGACACCAGCAGCGCGACATCACGGCGATGGCCCGCCATCTCATGAAATTGGCCCGCTGGTGCGCGCGGTCATCGTTACCGATCCGTCCGGTCTGATGGCGCGCCCCGGCGATGACGGGCTCGGGGTCGCCGGCGGGTGGGCAGACGCAGATGGGGAGCGGCACCTCCTTCTGGCACATCCTAGCGCGAACTACACCTGATGTCAATAAAAATCACCAAAGAAGCGTATTTAAAGCGTTATTAAAGCAGGATTTCGCTCACCGGGGAATGTACGCAGGGCTATCTGGCGGCGAGGAGAGCGGCACGACGGCGGACGGATGGTCATCAGGGATCAGTGGGAAGGGGGAGAATGGCCAGGTGGGAGCGAACCCGCCGCCATCCCCCTCCTCCCGCATCTCTCCCACCCCCGCTTCCGCGAGGGTGCCCGGCGCGCCTAGATTCCCTCCATCGCCCCGACGCTCCCCTTCGCCCCACGAAGCGCATGCCCCGCATTGCCCCGCTCGACTACGACCAGATGCCACCGGACGCGCGCGCCGCGCACGACGAGCACCTGAAGACAGCGCGCATCACCAACATGAAGCGCACGCTGCTGCACTCCGTCCCCGCCTTCGACGCGCTGATGGCCTGGTACGGCCTGCGCGACGCGGTGCGGCCGTTCCTGGGCGAGCGGCTGACCACGCTCTTCGCGCACGCGGTGTCGAGCGAGACGGAGTGCCTGATCTGCTCCACCTTCTTCCGGCGCATCCTGGTGGAGAGCGGGGAAGACCCCGACGCGCTGGCGCTGGACGAGCGCGAGGCGGCCGTGGTCGCCTTCGGCCGGGCGCTGGCGGTGACGCCGCACCGCGTGCCGGACGGCGTCCACGACCCGGTCGCCGCGTACTTCGGGGACGAGCAGATGGTGGCGCTCACGGCCTTCGGGGCGCTGATGGTGGCGACGAACGTGATCAACAACGCGCTCGGCGTTCCGCTGGACGACTACCTGCAGCCGTTCCGCCGGCCCTCGATCGCCTCGGCCGAAGGGGTGGGCGCGCATGGGTGAGCTGAGCGGGCGGGTGGCGTTCGTGACCGGCGCCGCGCACGGGCAGGGGCGCGCGGCGGCGCTGGCGCTGGCGAAGGCCGGCGCGAACGTCGCCGCGTTCGACGTGGCGCGGCCGCTGGCGTACCCCGGCTACGGGATGGGCACCGGCGAGGAGCTGGACTCGCTGGTCCGCGAGTGCGAGGCGGCCGGCGCCGCCGCGCTGGCCTTCGCCGGCGACGTGCGCGACGACGCGGCGATCATGGCCGCCGTGGAGACCACGGTGGAGCGCTTCGGGCGGATCGACATCCTCTTCAACAACGCGGGGATCTGCGCCTACGGCTTCGCCCACGAGCTGGGCGAGGACGAGTGGGACGCGATGATGGACATCAACCTGAAGGGCCCCTGGCTGGTGGCGCGCCGGGTGATCCCCGTGATGATGCGGCAGCGCTCGGGCGTGATCATCAACAACTCGTCGGTGGCCGGGCTGCGCGGGATGCGGCGGCTGAGCCACTACGCCGCCAGCAAGCACGGCCTGGTGGGGCTGACCAA
>DASQLJ010000577.1:0-19321 GCA_035630095.1 Longimicrobium sp. | reverse complement strand
CGCCGCCCCAGCAACGGGTCCGGCCTCGGCAGCTTGAAAGGCTTGCCGATGTGAATCTCCACGTCAGTGCGGCGGAAGCGCCTGGCATTGGAGATGACCTGTTCGGTGTTGATGATGCCGACCGGCAAGATCGGAATGTCGACACGGCTGGCAAAAAAGCCTGCCCCCCGCTTACCCTGCAAGAGGCCGGGCGGGCTGATGGTGGATTCCGGCGCGAAGCCCAAGGCCAGCCCGCTTTGCACCGTGCGCAGTCCTTGCCGCACGGCACTGCAATTCATGGCGCCCGGTTCGAACGAGACGGGAATCGCTCCGAGCCATTGCAATACCGACCCGAAGAGCTTTCTCTGCACCCACCGTCGGCTGATGAGAAAGCGGAACTTCATGAGCGGTCCCACTGCCAGCACCAACACCATGTCCAGGTGGCTGATGTGATTGATCAGCACCAGGTAGGGCCCCTTCTTGGGGATGTTCTCGCGCCCGACCACTTTCGTTCGAGCCAGCAAGCCCAAAAATATGAGCCGAAAGAGGAAGCGGAGGATCCGGTAGCGAAGCATGTGAACCCTTACGGTATATTCGGCCGTGCATGACGGCGAAGCTGTAGCCCGGATGGTCCGGCTCGACGTACGGTCAAGATGCGCGACGAGCTTGCTTCGTCCGACAGCAGCCGGCGGAACCCCAAGCCTTGCATGCCGGAATCGAACGTGTGCCAGTCGGCGGACTCAGAAGTCTTTCGGCGCTACGTCGGTGAGCGGGCCGCCAAGCATCATCATGAGGCGCACTGATTTGCGGCTGCCGTTCGCGGTCGGTGGTACCGGCGGCGGAGTGGTACTGGACAGCCGCCCTCGAGCCGTTCCTGATCGATTGCTTTGCGCGGCCACATGATCGCCGTGCCTGCTAACCAGCGCCAACACCCTGGTACGCAACCGCCCCAGCGGCCTTACAATCATATATGGACTCATCCCTCTGGGGCCAGAGTCATCGTCATGAGCCTTCCCGTTTTGAAGAGAGGGGCCGATGGACTGGCGCGAGCACATCCATTCTGATCCTGCCGTACTGACCGGGAAACCGGTCGTCCGCGGCACTCGTCTGGCGGTGAATTTCCTCCCGGAGCCCTTCGCCTCGGGTTGGACCACCGCGCAGGTGCTGGAGAGCTAACCCCAGCTCACGCGGCGGGCTCAGCTCTCTCGCATCCTTCGCTCCGTCACGAACTCATGAGGGGCACGCGGCCGGTCGCCGCGTGCCCCTCGATCCGTCGTCCGTCCGCCCCGCCGTCAGCGCTGCTCGGCGGCGGAGTAGAGGGCGTTGAAGAGGAGCTTGAAGGTGCCGTGCGGCTGGGCGCGGAAGGCGATCTCGGGGCCGAACAGGAAGAGCCGCCCGCGGCCCACGCTCGCCTCGGCCGCGGCCACGCCGCCGTCCAGGTACTGCTGCCCCCACGCCCACCCGCTGCGCAGCGGCTCCGCCCCCTCGTACCACGCGATGCGCCGCACCCCGCGCGCGGCCGCGTCGGGGCCCAGGCGCAGCACCGGGCTCTCGGCGAACATCACGTCGGCTCGGCGCTCCATCCCCCACGCGGCCGGCCGTGCCGTGTCGACCTGCACGCGCAGGATGGAGCCGGGGATGTAGAACTTCTCGCGCGGCAGCGCGCGCTCGGTGCCGTCGGGGGCGCGCTCCACCAGCGCGTCGTGCACCGGCAGCCCCAGGTGCCGCGCCAGCACCGTGGAGCTGCCGATGGTGATCACCGTGCCGCCGTTCTCCATGAACGCGCGGAGTTGCGGAACCGTGTGGGCGACGGTGACCGTGCCGAGGTGGCCGCGGTACTCGGCCGGGACGCTCGCGGGATCCGGCATCGCGCCGAAGCCGCCCCCGCCGGCGCCGGGCGCGCGGTCGGCCGCCGGGATCGCCTCGTCCACGAACACCAGCACGTCGTACTTCGCGTTCAGGTTCCCCGCGTCGAGCTCGGGGGCGAACACGCGCTGGTGGGGGAAGTGGAACTGCTCCAGGATCCAGCGCGTCCACCCGCTGGGCATCGACCCGCCGTAGCGGTCCCACAGGCCGATGCGCAGGGGCCGCAGCGGGCGGATGTCAGTGGGCACCCGCGAGGCGTGCACCGCGTCGAACTCGACCCCCAGGCCACGCGCGACCGCCTCCATGCTGTCGTACGCCGCGCGGCCGCTGCCGCTGGGCTCCACGTAGAACGCCCCCGCGTGCAGCCCGTCGCGCACCTGCCCCGCGGCGACCGAGTGGACGCGCGACACCTTGACCCCCGCCGCCAGCAGGCGGTTGGCGGCGGCGAAGGCGTCGTTCTGCCGCGGCGAGAGCGCGTAGCCGGTAGGCGCCCAGCGCGGTGTGGCGATCCGGGCCGCCGGTGCGGGCAGGTTCCACGCGGTCACCGGCTCGGTGGGCGCCTCGAACGGCTCCAGCACGCGGGCGAAGTCGATCCCCATCTGGTAGGCCAGCGTCCACCCGGCCACGTCGTACGGGGGGATCGGGGGGCCGCCCTCGTACAGCACGTCGTGGGGATGGTCCTGCGGCTCGAACATGTCCAGCACGTGCGGGCGGAACGCCTGGTCGGTGCGGATCACGAAGGAGCCCGCCGGATAATAGTCCTTGCCCACCATGAACCCCTCGGTGGCGCGCTGCACCTCCACCCCCGTCTCCAGCAGCGCGTTCACGAACTTCACGGCCGTGGGAAAGTCGGCCTGCCCGGCGGAGATGACGTAGCCGCGCGGGTCGCGCCACTCGGGCCGGCGCAGCATCCGCAGGTAACGCTGGCTCTCGTCGGCGCCGGGGGCGCCCTGCACCAGTCCCCCGGGGACCATCACCGCGTTCCCCGTCTCGCGCCGGTTGCCGGCGCGCATCGAATCGCGCACCTCGGCCACGCGGCGGGGGAGGGTGGTCCAGTGGTCGCGGCTCCCCCGGTCGATGGCGTTGCGCCCCATCCGCCAGAAGTTCATCAGCAGCGTGGGGCGGTAGCGGCTGGCGTAGTCGAGCACCGCGTAGTTGGCGGTGACCGAGTAGTCGATCGAGTTGCGGAAGTGCCAGCGCTGCGGCGCGATCGGGTGCGCCAGGTCGGTGCTGGCCAGCTGGCGGTTGGGGATGAAGGGGATGTCCATCGGCGTGGGGCTGCCGATGGTCTCGGTGAGCAGGCCGATCATGTTGTGGAAGTACGTCGTGGTCCGCAGCCCCCCGTTCCACCAGGTCGAATAGTTCGCCCCGCGCCGGGTGGTGACGCCGCGCTTGTCCTCGGCCACGAAGCGGTTGTGCATGGCTGACCCCACCATGTCGATCCCCGTGACCACCAGCGGGTCGTACAGGTAGTTGAAGGGGTCGCGGAAGGGCGGGGCGAACATCACCGTGCCGGTGGGCCCGGTCTGGTGGTGGTTGTAGGCGATCTGCGGGTACCACTGGCGATACATCACCCGGTTCATGTTCTCCGTCTCCGGCTGGGTGGAGGCGTAGAAGTCCCGGTTGTTGTCGTGCCCGATGTACTTCTGGTAGAGCCGCGGGAGCGCGGCGAGCGAGCGCCGCCGCGGGTCGGGGTTGCGCGTGTACCAGTTGCTGACCAGGTCCATCCCGTCGGGGTTGGCGTGCACGAACAGCACGACCACGTCGTCCAGGATGCGCGTGGTCTCGGCGTCGCTGCGGCTGACCAGCTGCCACAGCGTCTCCATGAGCTGCTGCGCGCCCAGCACCTCGTTGGCGTGCAGCCCCCCGTCGATCCACACCACCGCCTTCCCCTCGCCCGCCAGCCGCGCCGCCTCGAGCGAATCGACCCCGCGCGCCCGGGCGAGCCGCGCGGAGATCTCGCGGTAGCGGTCGACGTTACGGATGTTCGCGGGGCTGCTGACGACGGCCATGTACTGCGTGCGCCCCTCGGCCGTGCGCCCCATCTCCACCAGCTTCATGCGGTCGCTCTGCGTGGCCAGCTTCTGCCAGTACGCCACGAGCTGCTGGTAGTTGGGGAGCTGGTAGTCGGCGCCGATGGCGTGGCCGAACTGCTCCTGCGGCGAGGTGAGCCTGGCCTGCGCCCCCCCCTCGCGGGCGAGGAGCAGGACGGCCAGGCCGGCGAGCGCGGCGCGGAAAGGTCTCTTCATGCTGGGCTTCCGGGGCCGTGGCGGCCGATGCGGGTGCGGTGCGTGTGCGGGTGGATGGCGGAGAATCTGACCCGGGGGCGGGTGCTGTCAAGCGCGCCCGGCCGTCCGGCCGACGCTCCCCCGGCTCGACGGCGGAGCGCGGGCGCTTGCGGCGAGGCGTCCCGGCGAGGCAACTTGGGGCGCTTCCCCGTGTATCCATCGGCTTCCGCTCGTGCCCCGCACCGCCCCGTTCGCGGCGGGAATCGCGGCTTTCGTCCCTTTTTCGTTTCCCGGAGCACTCCGCATGCACATCGTTTCTCGCGGCGCGGTCGCCGTGATCGCAGGCTTGCTCGTGATGGTTCTCATCGTGCTGGTGGGGAGCGTGGCGGTCGCGGCGCTGCTGGTGCCCGGCGGGCTGGAGGCGATGCAGGCCAGCACCCGGCCGCAGCTCCCCGCCGCGTACCTGGCCGCCAACCTGGTGCTCTCGTTCGGCGCGGCGGTCGCGGGCGGGTGGCTGACCGCGCGGATCGGCGCGTACGCACCGCTCAAGCACGCCGCCGTCCTCGCGACCGTGATCGCGCTGATGAGCATCCCGATGCTCTCCGCGCCGCAGCCGGGGCAGCCGTCGTGGTACGGCTGGGCGATCGCGGCCGCCGGCGTGATCGGCTCGCTGGCGGGCGGCGCACTGGTTCCTCGCCAGGCCGTGCGCGTCTCCGGCGACAGCGTCGCGGCGCCCGCGTCGTAGTCGACCACGGGACGGGCCGCGGCGGCGCGGCCCGTTCTCCGCCGACGCGGCCGCCCGGAGCGTGTGGCCGGGCGATCCGCCAACGGCTGGACGGCGGTCGATTACGGCTGGTCAGGTGCGTGGAGAGGTGCTAGTTTCTTCGCACCCCGGCGTTCGCCATGTTCCCATCGACAGAATCCCCCCACCCCCTCCGCCGGCACCGTCCGGCTCCGGCACCCGTCCATGATCAAGCGAATCCTGCCGTTGGCGCTGCTTTCGTGCGCACCCGCGCTGCTCCGGGCGCAGAGCGATCCGCACGCCGGCCGCCCCGTGCCCGTGGCCACGGCCACCCGCGCCCCCTCGGCGATCCGCGTGGACGGAAAGCTGGACGAGGCGGCGTGGGCGGCGGCGACGCCGGTGACGCAGTTCACCCAGTACGACCCCGAGGAGGGGAAGCCCGCCAGCGAGGCCACCGACGCGCGCATCCTCTACGACGACGAGGCGCTGTACGTGGGCGTGCGGCTGCACGACCGCGGCCGGGTGAACACGCGGCTGGGCCGCCGCGACATGGCGCTGGGCGACTCGGACTGGTTCGGGGTGCAGATCGACAGCTACCACGACCACCTGACCGCCTTCGGCTTCGACATCAACCCGTCTGGCGTGCGGAGGGACGAGGCGAAGACCGACCGCGGCGACGACAACGACTGGGACGCGGTGTGGCAGGGCGAGGCCAGCGTGGACAGCGGCGGCTGGACGGCCGAGTTCCGCATCCCCTTCAGCCAGCTCCGCTTCAACCCGCGCAACGCCACCTGGGGGCTGCTGCTGGAGCGCATCATCGGGCGGCGCAACGAGTACGCGACCTCGGCGTACACCCCCAAGAGCGAGCGCGGGGGGATCGCGCGGTGGGGCCACCTGGCCGGGCTGGAGGGGATCCGCTCGGCCCACCAGCTGGAGCTGCTCCCCTACACCGTGGCGCGCGCCGAGCACGTGGACCGCAGCGGCAACCCCTTCCGCGACGACCGCGAGTACGGCACCCGCGTCGGCGCCGACCTGAAGTACCGCGTGACCAGCAACCTGACGCTCGACGCCACCGTGAACCCCGACTTCGGGCAGGTGGAGCTGGACCCGGCGGTGGTGAACCTCACGCAGTTCGAGACCGTGTTCGAGGAGCGGCGCCCGTTCTTCGTGGAGGGGCGCGACATCTTCAACTTCAACTCGGGGAACAGCGGGACGATCCCCGCCGGCGGGTCGCTCTTCTACTCGCGCCGGGTGGGCGGGCTCACCTTCGGCGTGCGGCCGGGGGTGCCCACGACCGACGTGCCCACGCAGACGCGGATCCTGGGCGCCGCCAAGCTCTCGGGGCAGACGGCGGGCGGGTGGTCGATCGGGGTGATGAACGCGCTGACGGCGAGCGCGGAGGCGCGCTTCGTGGACGACTCGGGCGAGCACAGCCTGGTGGCCGAGCCGCTGACCAACTTCTTCGTGGGGCGATTGAAGCGCGACCTGCGCGGCGGCCGCACCTACGTGGGCGGGATGGTGACCGCCGTGAACCGCGACCTGGAGACGCCGGCGCTGCGGGCCGCGCTGCGCTCGGCCGGGTACACGGCGGGGCTCGACTTCAAGCACGAGTTCGCCAGCCGCCGCTGGCGCGTGACCGGCTTCGGCTCGCTGAGCCACGTGCGCGGCGACTCCCTGGCGATCCTGCGCGAGCAGCTCGTGGTCCCCTACCACCAGTTCGGCCGGCCGGACTCGGACGCGCTGCGGGTGGACTCGGGGGCGACGTCGCTGGGCGGGTTCCAGGGCGAGATGCGGGTGACCAAGCAGGCGGGCGCCCACTGGCGGGGCGGCGCGGGGATCTCGACGATCACCCCCGGCTACGAGATCGCCGACCTGGGGGCGCAGCGGCGCGCGGCGCGGCTGGACGTGGACGCGAGCGTCACCTACCTGCAGCAGCGGCCGGGGAGCTTCTTCCGCTTCTGGCAGGCCGCCCTGGGCGGGCGCCGCGAGTGGAACTACGACGGCGACGGCATCCTCACCGCGTTCAACAGCAGCGGCTACTTCCAGCACCTGAGCTACTGGAACGCCAACTACCAGCTCACCTTCCAGCCGCGCGCGCTGGACGACCGGCTCACGCGCGGCGGGCCGGTGGCGGTGCGGCCGCTGCTGGTGTCGGGGTTCGCGCAGCTCGCCTCCGACGCGCGCAAGCCGCTGGTGGGCACGCTGGGCACCTTCCTGCAGCACGACGAGGAGGGCGGCGGAGACGTGAACGTCTTCGGCGACGTGCAGCTCAAGATCTCGCCGCGGTGGAACCTGACGGTGGGGCCGTCGTTCGACCGGCTCACGGTGGCGGCGCAGTCGCTGGGCTCGGTGGCCGACAGCTCGGCGGCGGGGCTGTTCGGCCGGCGCTACCTGTTCACCGACCTGCGGCAGACCACGGTGTCCATGGACTTCCGCTTCAACTACACCTTCAACCCCGACCTCACGCTGCAGATGTACGTGGCGCCGTTCGTGAGCGCGGTGGACTTCGGCGACAGCACGCGCTACCTGGTCGCCCCGCGCACCTTCCGCTTCGCCACCGACAACCTGAGCGGCGTGCGCCCCCAGGACTACACCGTGCGCTCGCTGCGCGGCAACGCGGTGCTGCGCTGGGAGTGGCGGCCGGGGAGCACGATGTTCGTGGCCTGGCAGCAGCAGCGCGAGAACGTGGGCGAGGGCGTGGGCGACTTCAGCTTTGGCCGCGACCGCGCGGCGCTCTTCGGCGCGCGGCCCGACAACGTCTTCCTGATCAAGGTGAACTACTGGCTGAACCCTTGATATGAGGAGGTGAGCAGATGTCCGAAACGACCGTGCCGCAGTGGGTGGAGAGGATGCGCGCCGCGGGATACGTGGTGACGCCGGCGACGCGCGACACCCTCGCCGATCCGGAGCACGTGCTGCCGGCACGCGTCGGCTACCTGCGGCATCGACTCCGCGGGATTCGGCGCATGCTCCGCTCCCTCCGCTGAAGTCTCCGCGAGCGGATTCGACGAGTCCACAGTCAAGCGCCTGAAGCGCTCGGACCCTGCGCCTCCGCACCCCCTCTGGCTCCAATTGCCGGAGGGGGTGTACTTTGCCTGTCATCCCCCAACAACACCCAACGCTGCCCCACATGCTGAACGCGGTTCCGAACACGGCCGAGTCCGTGGAGCTGAGCCTGCTGGACCGGCTGGTCGACGAGGTGGAAACCGTGTTCCGCGGCAAGCGCGAGACGGTGCGCCTGTCGCTGGCGGCGCTGCTGGCGCACGGGCACATCCTCTTCGAAGACATCCCCGGCGTGGGGAAGACGACGCTGGCGCGCGCGCTCACCGCCGCGCTGGGGCTCGACTTCCGCCGCATCCAGTTCACCAGCGACCTGCTGCCCAGCGACGTGCTGGGCGTGAGCATCTACAACCCGCGCACGCACGAGTTCGAGACGCGCCCGGGCCCCATCTTCACCCACGTGGTGCTGGCGGACGAGATCAACCGCGCGCCGCCGCGCACGCAGAGCGGCCTGCTGGAGGCGATGCAGGAGGGGCGCGTGACCATCGACGAGCGGAGCTACGACCTGCCCACGCCGTTCCTGGTGATGGCCACGCAGAACCCGCTCGAGCAGCACGGCACCTATCCGCTCCCCGAAAGCCAGCTCGACCGCTTCCTGATGCGCCTCTCCATCGGCTACCCGCAGGCCGCGGACGAGCGCGGCGTGCTGCTGCAGTCGGTGGGCGTGGGCGACCCGGTGAGCCGCATCCACCCGGTGCTGGACGCCGGCCGCGTGCTGGCGCTGCAGGCCCGCGTGGAGCGCGTGCACGCCGACCCCGCGCTGGTGGACTACCTGATGGCGATCATCCAGGCCACGCGCACCGACCCCCGCCTGCGCGCCGGCGCCAGCACCCGCGCCGCCATCGGCCTGTTCCGCGCCGCGCGGGGGTACGCGCTGGTGGAGGGCCGCGACTTCCTCGCCCCCGACGACGTGCGCCGCCTGGTCGTCCCCGTCCTCGCCCACCGCCTCCTCCCCACCGGCGCGTCGGGTGCCACGGGCGAGGCGTACGAGGAGTCGGTGGCGGTGCTGGAGGGCATCCTGTCCGACCTCCCGGTCCCGGTGTGAGGATGATGCGGCCAGATCTTGACGTCGCCCGATCCATCGGCGTGGCGGACGACGTGTCGGGCCGTCTCCATGCCCTGCCGGCTGTCCCCTGTCCCCTGTTCCCTGTCCCCTGAAGTGACCCTGTCCCGCCGCCTCACGCCCACCGCCGCAAGCATCCGCCGCTGGTTCCGGCCGCCGCGGCGGCTGCGCTTTTCGCGCGCGGGCGGGTTGTTCACGGGCGGCACGCTGGTGCTGGGGCTGGCGGCGATCGGCACCGGCAACAACCTGCTCTTCCTGGTGCTGGGCGCGATGCTCGGCTTCATCACGCTCAGCGGGTGGCTGAGCGAGCAGATGATCCGCCGGCTGGAGGTTCGCCGCCGGCCGGTGCGCGGGATCACCGCGGGGCGGCCGGGGCGCATTAGCTACGACCTGCGCAACGACAAGCGCCGCCTCCCCTCGCTGGCGGTGGAGATCGGCGAGGCGGGGCGCGCGGGGGCGGCTTGGGTTGCGGCGCTGGAGCCGGGCGAGAGCGCCACCGTGCGCGCCGAGAGCACGTGGGAGCGCCGCGGCGTCTATCCCCTGGAGATGGTGACGCTGGCGACCTCCTTCCCTTTCGGCCTGTTCCGCAAGGAGCGCGACCTGGAGATCGCCGCCGAGGCCGTGGTCTGGCCGCGCCACGACCGCGCGGTGCGCGCCCCGCGGATGGCCGGCGAGCGGGTGCGCCGCGCCGGCGAGAGCTTCGCGGGCACGGCCGGGGCGCGCGGCGAGTACCGCGGGCTGCGCCCGTACCGCCCGGGCGACGACCCGCGCGACGTGCACTGGCGCACCACCGCGCGCGTGGGCCACCCGGTGATCCGCGAGTACGAGCGCGACCGCGCCACCGCGCTCTGGATCTGCCTGGACCTGCGCGCCACGCCGGGCGACGACGCCGAGGCGGCGGTGGAGATCGCCGCCAGCCTCGCGGCGGCCGCCGTGGGACGCGGCGACCCGTTCGCCTTCGCCACGGCCGAGGCGCGGGTGGCGCCCGGCGCGGGCGCCGCGCAGCTCGAGCGCGTGCTGGACGCGCTGGCCCGCGCCCGCCTGCGCAGCGATGCCCCGGCGCCGAGCGCGCCGGTGCCCACGCGCGAGTGCGTGCTGGTGACCGCGGGCGCGGCGGACGGGCGCTGGGGCGACGTCTACACCGTGGCCCGGGAGGGGCGATGAAGCTGGCGCGGCTGCACCGGCGGCTGGCGAGCGCCATGGCCCTGGCCGCGCTGGGCGCCTACGCCGCGGGCGACGGCGTGGGGCCGATGACGCTGGCGGCGGCCATCGCGCTCGCGCTGTCGGTGCTATGGCTGCCGGACTCGCGCGCCGGCGCGTGGATCGAGCGGGCCACGCGCGTGGGGATCCTGGCGCTCTTCGGCTGGCTGGTGTACGGCGCGCTGCTGCTGGGGCACGACTTCCTGCCCGGCGTGATGGCGATGCTCCTCTTCCTCCTGGCCGGCGAGGCGCTGCGGCCGCTGGAGGCGCGCAACGACATGCGCCTGTACTCGCTGTCGTTCGCGCTGCTGATCGCGTCGACGGCCTTCTACCCGGGGATCGGCTTCGCCTTCGGCTTCGCGAGCTACGTGGGGCTGACGGTGCTGGCGATGATGGTGGGGTACCTGCGGCGCGAGACGGAGCGCTTCCGCGGCGGGGGCACGGTGCGCGTGGGGCGCGCCTTCCTGTGGACCACCGTGGCGCTGTCGGGGATGACGCTGGCGATGAGCGCGGGCGTGTTCCTGCTCTTCCCCCGCCTCCCCCGTGCGTGGAACGTGCAGGGGCGCCGCGGCGCGGGCGGCGAGGTGGCGGGGTTCAGCGACCGCGTGTCGATCGGCGACTTCGGCGGGCGGATCGGGTCGAATCCCGAGGTGATGTTCCGCGTGGAGTTCCCCGACGGCCCGCCGCCGGGGGTGGAGGGGATCCACTGGCGCGGGCGCAGCTTCGACCGCTTCGACGGCGAGGAGTGGATGCGCACCGCCCTCGCCGCCTTCGCCCGCGACCTGGACGCGCGCGGCTACGCGATCCGCTGGGGCGGCCCCTTCCGGCGGATGCGCATCTTCGGCGGGCCGCCGGGCGCGGACGTGCTCTTCGGCCCGCACCCGGTGCTGAACGTGCAGCCGCGCTCCGCGATCCAGGTGTTCACCGGCGCCACCGGCGACATCGGTTTCGCCGGCACCGACAACCCGGTGTACACGGTGACCAGCGCCGGCCGCCGGCCCTCCGACGACGCGCTGCGCGCCGAAGCCGGCGCGGACGCCGGCGAGATGCGGGCCTACCTGCAGCTTCCGCCGCTGGACCCGCGCGTGCGCCGCCTGGCCGACTCGCTGACAGCGGGGCGCGCCACGCGCATCGACCAGGTGCGCGCGGTGGAGGCGTGGCTGCGCACCTTCCGCTACACGCTGGACCTGCCTTCCGGCCGCGAGGATGCGTCCATCGAAGGGTTCCTCTTCCGGCGCCGCGAGGGGCACTGCGAGTACTTTTCCACCGCCATGGCCGTGCTGCTGCGGGCGCGCGGCATCCCCACGCGCAACGTCAACGGCTTCCTGGGGGGGGAGTGGAACACGGGCGCGGGGTACCTGGCCGTCACCGGCAACCAGGCGCACTCGTGGGTGGAGGTGTGGTTCCCCGGCTGGGGGTGGGTGCCGTTCGATCCCACCCCCGCCAGCCGCGGCGACGTGGTGGCCGACGCGGGGCGCGGATGGGCGTGGAGCACCCGGCTGTGGATGGACGGGATCGAGTACCGCTGGTACAAGTGGGTGGTGGATTACAACATGGAGCGCCAGCTCTCGGTGTTCCGCGGCATCGGCTCGGTGTTCTCGCGCGGGGACCAGGGCGGGATCGGGCGGCGCGACCAGCGGGCGCCGGTGCGCGTGGCGGCGCCCTGGCTGCTGGTGCCGCTGGGGCTGGCGCTGCTCTGGCTGCTCGCGTCACGCAGGCGCCCGGGCGGGCGGCTGCACCGAGAGTCGCGCGCCTACCTCTCGCTGCGGAAGGCGTACGCCCGCGCCGGCTGGGCGCCGGTGGACGGCGGCCCGCTCGAGTTCGCGCAGTCGCTTGCCGTCGATCGGGCGCCGGGTGCCGACGACGCCGCGGCCGCGGTCGACCTCTACCTCCGCGCCCGCTTCTCGGGCCGGCCGGCCGACCCGCCCACCGTCCGCGAGCTGGACGAGCGCGCCGCCCGCGCCCGGGCCGCCGTCCGCCGAGCCGGCAAGCGCCGCAAGCCGGCCGGGGTGTGATCGTAGACCCTGAAAAAACAACGACGTCGCCGCCATCAAGAGCAAGGTCGTTGCCGAGCTGCCGCGTGTGTGCGCGGATGAGACTGCGGCTGTCGAGTGGTTCGAGGCGCAGCGTTGGCCGGACGGGTGCGCCTGCATCTCCTGCGGCGTATCGCTCAGTGCGGAAGTCGTCACCGATGAGCTGAACGTCTATCCGGGCGCGACTGAGGGTTTCGCTGGGCACCGCACCACGAATCACGCACAGTACGAATTTGCACGCGTGGACGCGGATGGGTTCAACGTCAACAGCAACACCGCGGAATCGTCGCACGCGCTCCTGAAGCGCGGTCTGGTGGGGGTGTGGCACCGCATGTCTCAGAAGCGCCTGCCGTACTATCTGGCGACACCGATTTCCTCTGGAACACCCGCCGCCAGTCAGACGGGGACCGCGTGCTTGCGCTGGTTCGTTCGGTGGAAGGGAAGCGCCTGACGGTGGAGCGCTACCGCGCCGGGTGAGCAACGCAGCGGGGGCCGCTCGGATGATCCGAACGGCCCCCGCGCTACGTGTGCCTTCGGCTACTATTCGCTTGTGCCCCTGCCTCACGACAGACACATATAGACTAGACCGAATGCGGCCACTCTTTTCCGAAGGGGGAGACCATGAGGAAACTGAAGCTCGATCTGGAGCACTTGGCGGTGGAGTCGTTCGACGTGGCGAACGATTCCGCCGGTGAGGGGACAGTTGAGGCGCATGCACCCGTGACGCGGCTTTCGTGCAATTCGTGCGCGATCAGCTGCAACGGGACGTGTCCGTTACCCTGCGACACCGGCTTCCAATCAGAGTGCTGCACCGGCGAACCCTACACGGGCTGCTGCAACCCCACCCACGAATACACGTGCGGCGAGGCCTGCACCCAGGTCTGCGGCTAGCGCCTTTCTTGTGATCCGGGCCAGGAGGGTTGATCCTCTCGGCCCCTCCCGTGTATGATTCCCCCTGACAGCATCTGGCCGGGCATCCAAGCGAGAGGACCAGCAGCCATTCCAAAGGACACAGAGACGCCACGGCGGCCGGGCAAGGAACCGGAGCGGGTGAAGATACCGGGGACGTGGGAAGACGCCGCAACCAGGATGATACGAACAGCAATCCCGCCCGGCGGAGTGCCGAAGCGGGAGACGCGAGAACGGCGGGCGAAGAAGTGAAAGGGGCGGGAGCGGCATCCATTGCCGCCCCCGCCCTGCTTGCTTCACCCGCTAGTGCTGGTAAAGCTTGAATGCGGGATCAAGCCACACCACGTGGAACACTTCCCTGCTCCGAAACCCAACCATTGCCCTCATGCCCGCTAAACCGAAACGCAAGAAACTCCACGTCTTCCGTTACGCTGGTGGGAATCGGAGCCTTGAGCGAATCGCGAGAAATCTTCTCTGTGCCTACCCCGTGGCGGGGGTGCGCCCTTGATTTCTCGCCAACTCAGCTTAGACAGCCTTTCCGCCGTCACCGCGAACGCTGCCTGATCGTCCCGCTCGCAATCGCTGATCCTCCAACCAGCGGCTAAGTGACGGAGGCAGAACACCGGCGGTACGCCGTCGGTGGACCCTGCCGCTTCCGCACTGGCCTTGATCCTCCCGCCGGGCTGGTCAGGAGGCCGCTTGATGCGTTTTACCACGGACGGCCTACTCGGTTACAAAGTCCTTGTAAAACTCACGCATCGCGCCGACCGGAATAACCCGCCCGCGTTCAGTTCCGTCCTGATACGCTTCCGCCCAGGGACGTTCAGCGTGGGTAAGATTCCGGAGCTTCCACGCGGAGTACTGACCAAATACTTCGTAAACCTCGTCCATCAACTCTGCCGACCGCTCGTCGTAGTCTTCCGGGTTGAAATCGACCGGCGGCGGGATGTTGCCGGAACCGCTCCCCTTGTAATGGCGGTAGAGATCCGGAACCACGGGACCATGTTCCCACGCTTCAACCTGCTCGGGGAAGAGCGGTTCGTCGTACATCGCCAGATTGTAAGCTTGGGCGTAGTACACCAGCTTTTGAAGCTTCAGATTGGAGATCCCATCGCCCGCGTCCTCGTCTACCTTAGAGAGGAAGTACTTCGCCACCTTCAGTGCCTGTGAGCATTCCCCCCTCCTCTTCGGGGTAAAACCGAACATAACCCGACTACGGAAAATCGATCTGTCAGGCGACGGTGGGGCTTGGGAACGACGTGAAGGTTTCCGCGGGCCAGATTCGCATCCCCAGCGCCTGAAGCGGAGCCACCGCGCTGTCGCGTGACGCCGCGTCGGGGAAGATGCCGAAGATGGAGGAGCCGCTCCCCGCGAGCAGCGCGACGCCCGCGCCGGCCGAACGGAGCGCGCCGATTCCCTGGCGGACGAGCGGGATGCGCTCCGCCACCACCGGCTCGAAGTCGTTCACCGCCAGCGCGGCGACGCCATCCCAGCTCGCCAGCGCGGCGGGATCGATCAAGGTCGATCGGGGCAGATAGGTGCCGCCGCGAAGCCGCGCGACCTCGGCGAACGCGTCGGCCGTAGGCATCGCGGGGCCGGGGTGGGCGACCAGGACGGGGCGCGGCGGGAGCGGCGGCAGCGGCATCAGCCGTTCGCCGCGCCCCCAGGCCAGCGCGAGCGGCGAGCCGCAGAGGAAGAAGGGGACGTCCGCGCCCAGCTCGATCCCCATCCCCAGCAGCTCGCCGGTGGACAGCGCGTCGCCGTGCAGCGCGTTCAGCGCGCGCAGGACCGCCGCCGCGTCCGAGCTGCCGCCGCCCAGCCCCGCGGCCGAGGGAATCCGCTTCGCGAGGTGGATGTCGATCGCCGGGTCCACCCCCAGCGCGCGGTGGAAGCGCTCCGCCGCGCGCACGGCCAGGTTCCGCTCCGGCGGCCCCGTGTCGACCCCGCCCTCCACCGTCAGCCGGATCCCCGCCTCCCCGCGCGAGACGACGACGGTGTCGGCGAGGGAGATCGCGCAGAACACCGTCTCCAGCGCGTGATGGCCGCCCTCCTCGCGCGCCAGGATGCAGAGGCGCAGGTTGACCTTGGCGGGCGCGGCGAGCTCAGCCACGCCGCGCACCCGCGGGCGCCGGCGGTGCGGCGTCGCCGTCGACGTCGGCCTCCTTCGCGGTGCCGATCAGCTCGCGCCAGCTCAGGTTCAGCCGCTGCACGTACCACAGGCCCAGCACCGTCACGCAGAGGTAGCCGGCGAGGTGGTAGCCGATGGCGAAGGAGACGGCGCGCGCCTGGTCCACCCCCCACAGCCCCAGCCCGAACGTCGCCGCCGCCTCCAGCGGGCCGAAGAAGCCCGGCGAGCTGGGCACCGCCACCGCCAGGTTGATGGCACACTGCAGGAACACCGCGCCCAGGTAGCCGGGCTCGTGGATCCCGAACGCCAGGAGGCCGAAGTATATGGAGAGCGGCATCAGCAGCCACTGCGCCACCGCCCACGTGATCGAGACCGCCAGCAGCCGCGGGTTGCGCAGCACCGCCAGCCCCGCGATGAACTCGTTCAGCCGCGCCAGGAACGGCGCGCGCAGGCGCACCGGGAGCAGCCGCGCGGCCGTGCGCTCCGCCACCGCGGCCGACTGCGCGGGGAGGAGCGCCAGGGTGATCAGCACCACGCCGGCCACCCCCATCAGCAGCGCCAGGATGCGCACCGCCGTGAGCGCGGCGGCGGCGCGGTCGGGGCTGGGGAAGCCGGGGAGCGCCATCACCGCGAAGAGCAGCCCCACCGTCACCACGCCGTCCAGCACGCGTTCCACCACCAGCGACGCGAAGACGGCGCTGACCGGCAGCTTCGCCAGCCGCGCCGTGACCACCGCGCGCACCACCTCGCCCACGCGGGCCGGGATCAGGTTGTTGGCCGCGAACCCCACCGCCGCCCCCGCCACGCGCGGGTGGAACGCGATGTCGGGCGCGACCGGCGCCAGCAGCGGCTTCCAGCGCAGTGCGCGGAAGTGGATCGACAGCGTGCCCACCAGCGCCGAGAGCGCCAGGTAGAACCAGTTGGCGCGGCGCAGGTTGGCGCCCACCTGGGCCCACTCCACCCCGCGCAGCGCCACCCAGAGGAAGAACGCGGTCACCGCCAGCGGGACGATGACCTTCAGATGCCGCTTCATCCCGCGGGCGCGCCCCTGCGCTCGATCCCCAGCGCCACCAGCCCGAACAGCTCGTCCAGCGCGGCGGTCAGCTCGCCGTCGCGCCCCACCAGCGCGCTCACCCGCGGGCGCATCCCCAGCGCCTCGCGCAGCGCGTCGTCGGGGTCATACACCAGCGCCTCGATCGGCACGATCCCGTCCTCCCCCGCCTCCACCGGCGACGGGACGACGGCCGGCTCCACCTCCACCGCCACGGGCGCCGGCGCCGCGCCGGGGAGCGCCGAGCGCAGCCGCAGCAGCGCGCCGCGCGCCTCGTCGGGCCCCGCCGCCTGCGCGATCTTCATCGCCGCGTCCTCGGCGGCGCCGGCGATCACCGTCATCCCGTAGGTCACCGCCAAGTCGCCCACCCCGCGCGCCAGCTCGGCCAGGTCGCGCGCGATCCGCGCGAACCGCCCCGGCCGGGCGGAGAGCGAGGCGATCAGCCCCTCGGCGCGGTCCAGGAAGCCGGTGGCCTCCATGCGCAGGAAGCCCTCGACGTCCGACACCAGCGTGGCCCCCTCGCCGCCCTCCGCCCCGCCCTCGCCCGGCACTGGCGCCATGGGGGACGACACCACGTGCGGACCGGCGTCGCTGTAGAAGAGCGATGCCACCGGCACCACGCCGGCCTCGGCGCCGCCGCCCTGCCCGTCGGCCTGGTCGCGCACCTCGCGGAAGCGCTCCAGCTCGGGCGTGGCGCCCACGTCGCCGCCCTGCGCCAGCGCGCTCCCGGCGGCGCGCAGCGCGTCGCGCGCGGCGCCCAGCAGCGTGCGCTCGTCCTCGCCCACGGGGGTGGCGCGGCCCAGGATCTGGTGCGCGGTGTCCTCGATCCCCTCCAGCACCTCCAGCACCGGCGTGAGCGTGTCCATCCCCGCCACGCCGCGCACCGGCCGCATGCGGCGCAGCACCATGCGCAGCGGCTCGCGGCCGGTGGGGCTCGCCTGCAGTTCCGCCAGCGCACGGTCGAGCTCGCCCACCACGCCCTCCATCTCCCGGCGCAGGAAGTCGTAGATCTGCCCCGCCGGCCCGGCCGGCGCGCCGGCGCGCCTCGGCCCCGCCCCGAGCCCCTCCCAGCGCGCCGCCGCGCCTTGGGCGCGCAGGTCGTCCTCCGTCCCCCAGCGCTCCGCCGCGGCCACCAGCACGCGCAGGTCGGCGGCCGTCTCGCGCGCGCGGCCGCCCAGGTCGTCGCTCCACTGCAGCGAGCCGTCGCGGAGCGCGCGGGCGGCGTTCTCCATCCCCTCGGCCACGCGCGCCACGGCGTGCACCCCGGCGATCTGCGCGCTGCCGCGCACGCCGCGGGCGACGCGGAAGAACTCGGCGGCGTTGGGCGCGTCGGCGCGCGCCAGCAGCGCGTCGAGCTCGTCCAGGTACTCGCCGGCTTCGCGCGCGAAGTACTCGTTCAGCGGTTGCGACATGGGCATGCGTTTGGGGAGGGGCGGCTGGGTCAGGCGCGGGCGCGGCGGAGGAGCTCGGCCATCTCGCGGGTGGCGCGCTCGATCCCCGTGAACACCGCGCGCGACACGATGCTGTGGCCGATGTTCAGCTCCTCGATCTCCTCGATCGCCGCCAGCGGAGCCACGTTCTCGTAGGTCAGCCCGTGGCCGGCGTGCACCGCGAGGCCCACCGAGCGGCCCAGCGCGGCCGCGCGCCGGATGCGGGCGAGCTGCGCCTGGCGCTCGGGGCCGCGGGTGTTGGCGTACTCGCCGGTGTGCAGCTCGATGGCGTCGGCGCCCAGCTCGCGCGACACGCGCACGGCGTCGGGGTCGGGGTCGATGAACAGCGAGGTGCGGATCCCGGCGTCCTTCAGCCGCTTCGTGGCGTCGCCCAGCCAGCGGCGGGCGGCCTCGCTCTCCAGCGCCACGCCGCCCTCGGTGGTCACCTCTTCGCGCCGCTCGGGGACCAGCGTGGCCTGGTACGGCTTCCAGCGCTCTGCCAGGGCGAGGACGTCGCTGGCGGCGGCCAACTCCAGGTTCACCGGCGTGCGCGCGGTGCGCATCAGCAGCTCCACGTCGCGGTCCTGGATGTGGCGGCGGTCCTCGCGCAGGTGCACGGTGATGCCGTCGGCGCCGCCCAGCTCGCACAGCACGGCGGCGCGCACCGGGTCGGGCTCGTCGGTGCCGCGCGCCTGCCGCACGGTCGCCACGTGGTCGATGTTGACGTAGAGCCTCACTCCCCCCCTCCCAGCAGCGCACCCACCCGCGCGACGGAATCGGCATCCAGCCCGCGAACCGACGCCAGCTTCAGCGCCTCGCGGCCGAGCAGGCAATATACGTCGCGGTCGGCCCCCGACAACCGGGCCAGGTGCCGCGCCACCGTCTCCGCGTCGCCGCGCGCCACGGGGCCGGTGAGCGCGGCGATCGGCCCGTGCGCCGCCACGTTCTCCACCGCGCCGGCGGCCAGGGCGGTGAGCGCCGCCTGCGCCTCGCGCGGGCCCACGCCGGCCTGCAGCATCAGCCGCTCGGCCACGCTCAGCAGCGCCACGGCGTAGTTGGACGCGAACACCGCCGCCGCGTGGTAGAGCGCCTTGCCGCCGGGGCGGATCGAGAGCGCGCGCCCCTCGCACGCCTCCACCAGCCGCTCCGCGAGCTCGCGCGCGGCGCCTTCGCCCTCCACCCCGAAGGTGGCGCCGCGCAGCCGCTCGGCGCCGTCCACGGGATCGGCGATCGCGGCCAGCGGGTGCACGCCGGCGACGGAATGTCCCCTGGCGGACAGTGGCGCGAGGACGTCGAGCGAGAGGCTGCCGCTGGCGTGCAGCACGGGGAGCGCCGGCGGCAGGTCGAGCCCCGCCAGCGCCGCGACGACCTCCGCCAGCGCGTCGTCCGGGACGGCGAGCAGCAGCCCGGTCATCGCGGAGGGCGGCGGCGCGAGGCCGGCATGGTAGCGCGCGAGACCGGGATAGCGCGAGAACACCGGGTGCTCCGGCGCGGCCGCTCGCCGCCCGGAGTACGCCAGCGACCCCACCGCGCCGGCCTCCGCCAGCCGATATCCGAGCGCCAGCCCCAGCCGGCCGGCCCCGACGATCCACAGCCGGTCGAGCGTCGGCCGGGGCGTCTCGTCGGGATTCG
>DASQLJ010000576.1:0-18110 GCA_035630095.1 Longimicrobium sp. | reverse complement strand
GGGCGCTACTGGAGCGGAGTTCGCGGCGTCTGACGTGGCGGTGCTGCTGGCGAAGAGCCCGCTCTCGGCAACCCTTCCGAGGTTCTGGACGCACTGCGGTACAGGGTGGGACAGCTAGGCAAGTTAGTTTTGCCATCCTAGTTTTTTTCCGGCGAAGCCGCGCCTGCTTCAGTCCGCGGCAGAGGTGGGAGATGCTGTAGCGTCGCCCGGTCCGCCCTGCGTACGCGGCGGCGTACTCTGCCAGTGTCCGGTCGTTCTCGGCCCCGACGAGCTCATCCAGCACCGCCGCGTCCAGCTCTGAGGAGCGCCCGCCCGTGTGCGGCTTCGGAGCAAGTGCATTCGTGGTTTGCCGGAGTTTGAGCCACTCGTAAATCGTGCTCTCGCCCACATCATACAAGTCTGCGATCGCGCGGCGGCTCATCTTGCCTTCATCACATGCCGCAACGACACGCTCCCGGAGATCCAACGAGTACGGTCCAGGCATGGCGCACCCTCACGCAGGGGGATCGTCATCCAGCACCGCTCTCCATCATAAAGCCTAAACACTCCGTCCGGTACTCTGGACTGGTATGCAAACCGCTCTAGAGCCTCGCCAGCCAGGCCTGCGCCTGCGCGGCGATCTTGTCCGCCTGGTCCAGGCCGTTCACTACGCGGCGCGCGTTGCGGAAGTCCTGCTGGTCCTTGTTGACGAACTGGTCCAGCCGCCGGCCGGTGTAAGCGCCGCGCATCATTCCGTCTACGATTACGTAGACGGAGAGCGAGGCCCAGTTCATCAGGATGTACGGCAGTTCCAGGATGCGGATCCCGGTGCGGGTGCCGTACGCGCGGTAGTTGTTGCGCCCGGTGAGCTGCACGTAGCCGCGGCCCTTGTACAGGCGGCCGTCGCCGGGCTGAGTGTTCCCCAGGTCCGCCCTGCCCTCGTACGCCGCGCCGCTCGCGTACTCCTCCAGCGTGGCGAAGCGGTCGGACTCGTGCTCCGCCGTCGCCAGGATGTAGGCGATTTGCGGCTTCGTGAGCTTCTGCGCGGTGGCCGCCTGGATCAGCGCCTCCACGCTGCGCTGCTGGTTGACGGTGCGCTTGGCCCGGCGGAACTCGAAGTCCGGCAGAAGCTGTACGATGGGCGCGCCGATGAACGCCGCCGGGTTTTTCGACGCGTCGATCAGCCTGCGAGTGCCGACCGGATCGATCGCGCCGCCGCCCCCGGCGAGACGGGCGTCCGCCGCGAACAGCGCCCAGGCGCCGCGGGTGCGCGGGCCGGCATCGCCGTCCACGTCGTCGTTGGGATTGAGCAGGTAGAGCGCGCCCAGCGTCCGCTGCACCGCAAGGGTGAGTCGCTCGTCCCAGTCGGCGGTGGGGTGCGCCGCAGTGACGTCGGCCAGTACGTCGTGCGCCTCCGCGAGCGTGATGCCGCCGGCGGGCGGCGGCGCGGGTGCGGCCGGCGCCACCGGGGTGGCCAGCACGCGCGGCGACTCATCAATCTCCTTCACCACCGGCGGCGGACCCACCGGAACCGGCTGCTGCTGCGGCGGCGCGTCGAGCGCGGCCCAGGTTTTGGGGCCTACGATCCCGTCGGGCAGCATCCCCTGGTCGCGCTGAAAGGCGCGCACCGCGGCCTCCGTCCTCGGCCCGAAGACGCCCGCCTGGTCCACCCCCAGCCTGGCCTGGAGCTCCTTGACCAGCGGGTGCGTCATTCCCCGCCGCAGGGTAATGCGCCCGGCCTGGCCGTTCGGGCGCGGCGGCTCGGCGGCGGGAATGAGCGGCGGCGGACCCGCGGTGCCGTTCAGGATCGCGGCCACCGAGTCGCGGAACGCCGCCATGTCGAAGAGCGGGTCGTCCTTGCGGCCCTTGGGGAGCGCGTACTCGCGGTGGCCGCAGCAGAACTCCGGGCCCTTCCCCACGTGGTTCAGGATGGCCGCCACCCCGCGGCGGTAGGCGTCCATCTGAACGGCCGGCCAGGGGAAGTCCTTGGTCGAGCCGGTGTTCTCGGCCTCGACGCCGACCAGGTTGCTGTTCCCGGTAGTGATCCCCTGCCAGTTCCCTTTTCCGGCGTGGTTGCACCGCCCCGCGGCGATCACGTACCAGGTGCCGTCGCGCCCCAGCCCGAGCTGCGCCAGCGGGCCCGGCAGGTCCGAGCGGCCTTTGATCAGGATGCCCAGGGTGGGCATGTTGCCGTTCCTGGAGCCTGCGGTGTGGTGGCAGATCACACCGCGGACCTTACCCATTTCTCCGCGGCCGCGCGTCTCCCAACCCTCCACCAGGGCCACCTTGAGCCCCGCGGCCTTGAGCACGTCGGGAAGCCAAGTCAGTGAGAAGGCCATCAGGCTACCCCTCCTTGCGCCATCGGCAGGGCCTCGTCGGGCGTTTCGTCCTCGAACTCCACGTCACAGGCGTCCACGTCCGCTTCCACGTCGCCGGGGTCGGCCGGGGGGAGCGGCTCGCCGGGCGGTGAGCCGGGTGGCGAGTCGGCCACGGGGCGATCGGTGGCGCCGGTGACGTCGACCTGCACCTCGGTGCCGACGGACTTCTTCTGGCGGTCCTCGGAGCCTTCCTCGGGGCTCTTCTCGCGTGGTTTCACCGTGGAGCGGATCACCATCACCTTGTTGAGCACGTCGAACCAGACCCCATCCGTGTGCCCGCGCCGCCCGCGGCATCCGCTCCGCGGGCGCGGCGGGCACATCATCGAAATCCATCGTCGCGATCTGGACTGACATCGAACTGCTCCATTGGCTGCTGAACTCCACCCGCGACCGGCCTCACCAGAGCTGATTGGCCGAACCCATGGTGAGATCGTTGATAGTCGTGTCCTCCGGCATGTCGATCAGATCGCCACGACGCTGACGATCCGGTCCGGCCGCGCCTACAGCTCCTGGCTCGTAGGACGGAACAGGATCTCGTTGATGTCCAGCTCTTCCGGCTGGCTGATCGCGAAGGCGACGACCCGCGCGAAGGAGTCGGCCGGAACCCCGACCTGTCCGACATAGTCCTGGTTCGCCTTCTGGATGTCCGTCTCGCTGATGTGCTCGAGAAGCTCCGTCTTGACCGCACCAGGCGAGATGATCGTCGTGCGGATGTTGTACGGCTTCACTTCCTGCCGCAGCCCCTCCGATAGGGCCCGTACGCCGAACTTCGTCGCCGAGTAGACCGCGGAGCCGCCAAAGAGCTTGTGGCCCGCCACCGACGAGAGGTTGATGACGTGCCCTGACTTCTGCTCCTTCATGTGAGGGAGCGCCGCGGCAATGCCGTAAAGCACGCCCTTGAGGTTGACGTCGATCATCCGGTCCCATTCGTCGACCTTCAGGCGCTCCAGCGGCGAAAGCGGCATGACGCCGGCGTTGTTGATGAGCACGTCGATCCGTCCGCAGGTCTCGACCGCCGCGTCCACCAGGCGCTGTACCTGTCCGCGGTCCGTGACGTCGGTCTCCACGGCGAGCGCCTTCCCTCCGCTGGCCGTGATCTCCTCCACCAGCGCCTGGAGGCGCTCGATCCGGCGCGCGCCCAGCACGACGGTGGCGCCCTGCGCGGAAAGGTGACGGGCAGCCGCCTCTCCCATCCCGCTGCTGGCACCCGTGATCACGACGACCTTTCCTTCGATGTTGTTGCTCATGATGATCTCCCGTTGCTGTGATTGGTCCGTCGATCAGAACCTCGTTCAGCGACCGTGGCCGCCCTTTCGGAGGATGAAGCTACACGAGAGATTGCTGCTGATAAATCAGACAGTGGTTCGCACCCTGATGCCTGTGGGTTGACAATGGCGGATGTGACGGACGGCGTCCCGGAGTTCGTCGCGGTGGTGGAGGCGGGGGGATTTCGCGCCGCCGGACGGCAGATGGGGGTGAGCGGGACGGCGCTGAGCAAGACGCTGCGCCAGCTGGAGGGGCGGCTCGGCGTCACGCTCCTCCTGCGGACGACGCGCAGCGTCCGCCTCACCGAGGCGGGAGAACGGTTCTATACGGCGTCGCGCCAGGCGCTGGACGCGCTGCGGGCCGCGGCGGAGGAGGTGGGAGAGCTGGCGGATGAGCCGCGGGGGACGATCCGGCTGAACATCAGCGCCGGGGCGGACGGGTTCCTGCGTGGGCCCGCGCTCGCGGGGTTCCTGCGGACGTACCCTGAAGTCCAGCTCGACATCATCGTGGACGAGGACGTGAGCGACATCGTCGCGGCCAGCTACGACGCCGGCATGCGGCTGGGCGAGGTCATCGACCAGGACATGGTCGCCGTGCCCGCATCCGGCCCGCAGCGGCTGGTCGTGGTCGGATCGCCCGAATACTTCGCAAGACACGGCAGGCCCGAGCACCCCCGCGACCTGGGCGGGCATGCGTGCATCAACTGGCGGCCCAGTCGGGATGCCCCGCCGTACCGATGGGAATTCACCGAGCCCGGCGGCGGCGATTTCTCCGTCGTGGTCCCGGCCCGCGTCGTCGCCAACGACTTCTCCCTCATGATGCGGCTGGTGACGGCGGGCCTGGGGCTGACCATCGGGATGGGGGATGGGGTGCAGCCGTACCTGGACCGCGGCGAGGTCGTTGCCGTGCTGGAGGAGTACTGCCCGCCATTTCAGGGCTACTACCTCTACTACCCGGCGCGGCGCCAGGCCTCGCCCGCCCTCCGCGCGCTCATCGACCACCTGCTGCAGCTGAGGCAGGCGCGCTGAGCCGGTGGCCGGCGGATGAATCGCACGAAGAAGCAGGGTCGCGGGTTGCACGGTCGCAACCACGGCCCCGCTTTCACGATCTTAAACCGCCGCGCGTCCCGCGGACCGACGCCATACGGTGGATGTCCGAGGAGCGATTCGCGGCCCTCAGATGACCCGGCGGCGGAGCTCCACGGCAAAAAAGCCGGTGATGTCCAGCGGGGCGATCCGAAAGCGGACCGTCCATTCGCCGTCGTCCATCGGGAGCCCCAGGACCAGGTCGAGCTCGTCCGCGCGGTCGCAGTCGCAGCGCCCGAGCACCACGGAATCCAGCCGCCACTCGCCGCGGCCCAGCTTCTCGCGGTCGACGAAGTGGTCCAAGTAGGACTTCGCCCGCTTGAAGAGGGCGTCCAGGCGCTCCACCGCCCAGGCGGCCTGCGCCGCGCGGTCCGGGTCCGGCGCGTCCGGGCCGCCACCCACCACGATCTCCACCTCCGTCTCCGGGAGATTTGCGAACCAGAGCTCCTCGTCAGTCATGAAGGACCGGGCGCGTCGAAATTCCACGATCGGGATGCGTGAGAGGAGAACGGGCGAGGGAGCCGGGGGATGCGTCGCCCGCGCGGCTCCGTACCATGAAGGCAGGGTCGCCGGGCGCGCCGCACGGCAGCGGAAAGATGCGGCTGTGCGGGAGCGCACACCAGATTTCGGGAGGCGCGCCCGGCGGAGCAACGAGTGGCGCACGCCACCCAGCAACACCGGAATGCGGCCCTGGCGGAGCCGGCATTTCGCATCCCCAGATCGAGCCGGGAATCTCCCCCGCCCCCCGCCCGCCCTACGTCATCGCGCTGAAGCGCGCGATATAGCTGTTGCGGCGAGCCGAGACCTCGCCAAGCGCCGCGCCGGTGACTGCGTCATCGGGGACTTGTCCGTACCACCCCGTCGATTGATGTTGTAGGAGAACTTCGGGCGGATGTCGACGCATTGAGAAACTGTCGCATCTTTCCGCCTTTCCGAACGCTAACCCCGTTCAAATCCGTACCGCATGAGCAGCCCGAAGCGCCAACACTGGGTCCCTCGAATGTACCTACGGGCGTTTGCGCTACCGGAAACCTCGGGCACAGAGTACCCCGAGGTATGGTGCTTCGGGAAAGAGGGTGGAGATCCGTTTCGCGCATCTATCAAACACGTCAGCGTTCAAGAGCATCTATATTCACCGCGCTCAGTTCAGGGCACACGATCATACGAGATGGAAAAGCGGTTAAGTGGATTGGAGGGAATCGTAGCTCCCCTCTGGCAAGCGTTTGCAGAGGACGCCTTGGATTTTGAGAATCCGTCGTATCGGAAAATCATCGCGCTCTTTATCGCAACATTATACCTGCGGAATCCCAACCGGCTGGAATACCACAAGTTCACTCATCAGCGCATCGTGGAGCAGTTAGGGCGGCTACCACGCGACACCGGTGGTAATCCGAACATAACTGAGATTATCTATCAGGATAGGAAAGTGCCGGTTGACCCGTCTGACTGGGGACGTTTCGCAAATCTGAATGATTCCGAGATTCAAGAAATGTTCGTGTCAGCGATACACCGAAACGCGACCAGCTTAGCAAAAACGATCATTTCAAAGCGCTGGTCGGTCCTATCCGCTGACACAGCCTCATTTATCACGTGTGACGATCCGGTGGTCATGGTCCATCCTGTACGAGAGAGGTTTGGTTTTCGCTCTCCTGGAACGAGCGTACACGTTCCGATCAGCCCCACGCGTGTGTTATGCCTCGATGACCGATTCGAGCAACCTGCCAATATGTACTATTTGGCAAAACCCGCTAGCATACCGTCGATCAATTATCTGACATGGCGTAACGCGCGTAACTTTATGATTTCATCGCGCCATACAGATGATGTTCTTATCGAAATCCTCTCGTATTCTCAATTCTTGGAGGACCAATCTCGCGGACAAACGTAGCGGAACGGCCCTGCGGGATACAATAAGACGCTCCTACGTCATCGCGCTGAAGCGCGCGATGTAGCTGTTCAGCCGGGCCGACACCTCGCCCAGCGCGGCGGCGGAGCGCTCGATCTCCGCCAGCGTGTCGGCCTGCTCGCGGGCGGCGTCGGCGACGGAGGTGGCGCCCTCGCCGTTGGCGGCGGCGAGCCGGGAGACGGCGGCGATCTCGTCGCGCAGCCCGGCCACGCGCCCCCGCTGCTCCCGCGCCTGCTCCGCCATCCGCGAGGTGACCTCCGCCGAGCTCGCGGCGGCGGCGACGATGCGGTCCACCGAGTCGAGCGCGGCGCGCGACAGGTCGCCCACGTTGGCCACGCGCCCGGCCCCCTGCTCCATCCGCCCCAGCGCGGCGCCCATCTGCCCGCGCACCCCCTCCACCATCTCGCGCGCCTGCGCCGCCGCGCGCCCGCTGCTGTCGGCCAGCTTCCGCACCTCCTCGGCCACCACCGCGAAGCCGCGCCCGTGCTCGCCCGCGCGGCTGGCCTCGATCGCCGCGTTCAGCGCCAGCAGGTTGGTCTGCTCGGCGATGTCGTGGATGGTGGCGACCAGGTCCGAGATGCGGTCCGACGCCCGCGCCAGCAGGCCCAGCTCGCGCGCCTCGCCGTCCACGAAGTCGCGCAGCTCCACCAGCCGTTCGATCGCCTCGCGCATCGCGGCGCGGTTCTCCGACGCCATCGTCCCCGCCTCGCCGCTGGCGGCCGCGGCGGCGCCGGCGTCGCCCGCGATCGCCTCGGCGGCGGCGGCCAGCGCCTCCGTCGCCTCCAGCCCGCGCGCGGTGCGGCGCCCCTGGTCCTCGATGCGGCCGCGGATCTCGGCGGCGTGGCCGGCCACGCCGTGCCCGCTCAGCCGCAGCTCCGACAACCGTCCGCCCAGCGCGCGGAGCTGCCCCTCCATCTCCGCCGCGCTCAGCGTCATCGGCCGCACCAGCGAGTCGAGCTGCAGCGCCAGCGACACCTGCCGCCCGAAGCGCTCGATCAGCCGCACCTCGTTGACGCCGTAGGCGCGCGGCCGGTGGTGCGCCAGCTCCAGCACGCCCAGGGTGATGCGGCCGTAGCGCAGCGGCTGGATCACCAGCGAGCGCACGCCCGCGAGCCCCGTCAGGCGCGGGTCTCGGCGCGCGTCCTCCACCACCAGCGCGCCCTCGCCGGCCAGCGCCTGGTCGCGCAGCCCGTCCACCGGCACCGCGCCGGGGCCGCGGCCCTCGCCGGGGTACACCATGCGCAGGCGCCCCGCCTCGCCGGTGTAGATGTGCAGCCGCGTCCAGTCCACCAGCCGCGCGGCCAGCCCCTCGATCCCCGCCAGCGACTCCTCCAGCGGCATCCCGGCGGCGATCACCGCCTCCATCGCCACCACCTTGCGCAGCTCCTCGCTCGCGATCGCCTCCACCACCAGCGCGCGGGCCAGCACGCCCACCACGGCCAGGGGGAGGAGGATCAGCATCCAGCCGAAGCCCTCGGCCGCGAACCAGAACGCCGCCGTCACCAGCAGCGCCGCGATCGCCCCCAGCCCGGCCGAGACGAACTCGTAGCGGAGGATGATGCTCCACTCGGCCGGCGTCAGCTTGCCGCGCAGCGCCAGCGAGAAGTAGAAGAGCCCGCGCGAGAAGGTGAACCAGGAGAGGAAGTAGAAGGCGAGCCCGGGGATGGCGCTCACGCCCAGCGGCCCCGCGGCGCCGTCCAGCGAGGGGTCGTGCGTCCATACCCGCAGCGCCGCGTAGACGCCCGCCGCGGCCGTGGCGGCCAGCACCTCGCGCCCGGCGTTCACCGCCGCGGGAAAGACCTGCTTCCCGCGCACCGAGTCGCCCAGCAGGGTGCCCAGCGCGGCGGCGATCACCGCGGCGGCCGGCTCGCCCAGCAGGGTGAGCGCCCCCACCGGCACCACCGTCATGGTCACGTAGGCGAACTTGCTGAGCTGCACCGCGCCGTAGCGCAGCGCCGCCACCGCCAGCACCGCCACCGCCGCGCCCGCGTACCCCTCGGCCGAGGGGGGCCAGCGCAGCCAGGCGCCCGCGAGAACGAGGGCGCCCAGCCAGATCAGCGCCCGCGCGTAGCCGCGCAGGACCGCCGTCACCACGGCGGAGAACGCTCGCTCGCGCACCGGCTCAGGCGTGGGCCGCGCCCTCCACCGCGCCGCGCAGCTCCCGCATCAGCGCCCGCGCGGCCTCCAGCCCGCCGCGCTCCAGCCGGTCCACCAGCGCGCTCCCCACCACCACCCCGTCGGCGATCCGCCCCACCTCGGCCGCCTGCGCCGCGGTGGAGATGCCGAAGCCGACGGCGACGGGGACGTCGGTCACCGCGCGCACCTCGGCCACCTCGCGCGCCAGCCCGGCCGAGAGCGCCTGGCTGGCCCCGGTCACCCCCGTCCGCGACACGTAGTAGAGGAACCCCCGCGCGGCCCGGGCGATCACCCGCACCCGCGCCGGCGTGGTGGTGGGCGCCACCAGGCGGATCAGGTCCATCCCCGCCGCCTCGAAGCGCGCCTCCAGCTCCGCGTCCTCGCCCACCGGCAGGTCCGTCAGCAGCACCGCGTTCGCCCCCGCCTCCGCCGCCTCGTCCAGGAACCGGTCCAGCCCGTGGTGCAGCACGGGGTTGAGGTAGGTGAAGAGGACCACCGGGGTGTCGCGCTCGCGGCGGAACTCGGCCAGCGCGGCGAGCGTCCACGCCAGGTCCACCCCCTGCTCGATGGCGCGGAAGGAGGAGCGCTGGATCACGGGCCCGTCGGCCAGCGGGTCGCTGAAGGGCACGCCCAGCTCGATCACGTCGGCGCCCTCGTCGGCCAGCATGCGCAGCACGGCGGCGGTGTCGGCGGGGGTGGGGTGGCCGGCGGTCACGTAGGGCACCAGCGCGGCGCGCCCCTCCGCGCGCGCGGCGGCGAAGGCGCGCCCCAGCGCGGCGCGGTCAGACGAAGTAGTCGCCGACATTGATGCCGTAGCGGTCCGGGTCGGTGGTCTTGATGATGGTGCGCCGCGGGCTCCCCGTGGCGGGGTCGGTCTCGGCAAGGTCCACCTGGCGCGCGGGCACCACCGGCACGCCCATCGAGTCGAAGATCACCTTCACCACCGGCTGGTGCAGGCACTCGGGGTTCGGGCTGGTCTGCACCACCACCGCCAGCTCGAAGGTGTCGAGGATGACCACGCTCCCCACCGGGTAGATCCCGGTCATGGAGATGAACGCCTTGACCACCAGCGGGTCGAAGCCGCGCGTGGTGTTGTCGCGCATCTCGCGCAGCACCCGGTCGGCCGGCCAGGGCTGCGCCTGGTAGCTGCGCTTGGTGGTGGCCGCGTCGAAGCCGTCGGCCACCGCCACGATCCGCCCGAAAAGCGTGGGCTCGCGCCGGCGGATCGAGCGCGGGTACCCGGTCTGGTCCACCTTCATGTGGTGCTCGTACGCCACCAGCATCGCCCTGAGCGGCACCTCCGAGAGCCCGCGCATCTCGAAGAGCGAGAGCAGCCCCTCGGTGGGGTGCTCCTGGAGGACGGGGAACTCCTCGGCGGTGAGCGGGCCGGCCTTGTTGATCAGCTCCAGCGGCATGCGCACCTTCCCCACGTCGTGCAGCAGCGCGCCCAGGCCCAGCTCGTAGAGCTGGCCCTTGGTGAAGCCCAGCTTCTTCCCCAGGGCCACGGAGAAGATGCACACGTTCACCGAGTGGGTGAAGGTGTACTCGTCGTAGTCGCGCAGCGTGGTGAGGCCCACGATCGAGGCCTCGTTGGTGAGCACCTGGTCCACGATCGCCTGCACCGCGCGCTTCACCGGCCGCAGGCTCACCCCGCGCCCCATGCGCAGCCCGCTCATCGCCTCGCGCGCCACGGCCACGGTCTGCGCGTAGGTGCGCTTGGCCATCTGGCGCCCCTTGTCGCCCGTGGGGTCGCGCTCGCTGTCGCGGTCGGGCCCCACGCCAAGGTGCAGCACCGCGGTGCGCCCCAGCCGGTCGAAGAAGGCGCCGAACGGGTCTTCCTCGCTCTGCGGGTCGCTGTTCACCAGCGCCAGCAGCGCCGTCCACTCGCCGCGCTCGGCGCCGCGGAACACCTCCACCTGGCCGATGCGGTGCCGCTGCAGGGCGCGCCCCACCTGGCCGTAGGTGGCGTAGCTGGCCAGGTCCACCCGCAACCGCATGTCGTTGACGAAGAAGAAGTCGCCCACGTAGCGCACCACCATCTCGTCGTCGGGGCCCAGCACCGCCAGCGCGGCGGCCTCCAGCGCGTTCAGCGCGTCGACCACGGCCTGGTTCTCGAGCGGGTAGAGCTGCAGCGCGCGCAGCGCCCCGGCCAGCGCGAAGAGGAAGTCGCGGCCCTTGCGCTGCAGGTCGCGGTCTTCGGCGGTGAGGCCGGCGCCGTGGGCGGCGCTGCGAACCGCGTCGGCCGGGGGGGCGAGGAGGTCGCTCACTGGCGCAGCGACTTGAGGGCGTGGCTGACCGCCGTGCGCACCACGGGGTCGGGGTCGGCGGCGGCGGCGTTCAGCGACTTCTCGGCGGCCGGATGGCGGATCTTCCCCAGCCCGCGCGCGGCGCAGGCGCGGACCTCGGGGCTCTCGCGGCGCCCCAGCCAGCTGCGGCCGTTCAGGATGCGCTCCAGCACCGGCACCCCCTCGGCGCCCGCCAGGCCGCCGTACGCCTCGAAGAAGGCGATGCGCTCGGTGAGCTCGGCCTCGCGCAGGCGCCTTCCCTCGAGCGCGGCCTCCAGCCGGGCGCGGGCCGGGGCGTAGCGCAGCGCGGCCAGCGCCTTCGCGGCGGCCACGCGCACCCGGGCGTCGTCGTCGTCCAGCGCGTTCTCCAGCGCCTCGCTGGCGCCGGCCGAGCGCAGCTCCTGCAGCGACTCCACCGCGGCGAGGCGGGTGGTGGCCTCGGGGCGGCGCAGCAGCCGGGCCACGTCGCCCGCCGCGGTGGCCACGCGCAGCCGCCCCACCAGCCGCGCGGCGCCCGCCGCCACCGCCGCGTCCTGCTCCAGCAGCAGCCGCGACAGGTGCTCGCGCGCGCCGCCGGCCAAGCGCTCGGTGGCGGCCTGCACGGTGCGCCGCACGGCCGGCGAGGCGGTGGTCTCGGCCGCCTTCAGCAGCGGCCCCAGCGCCTCGGGGGGGAAGAAGGCGAGCAGCGCCCCCAGCGACGCCTCGGAGACGGCGGGGCCGGCCTCCTCCACCGTGCGCACCAGCTCGGCCACGGTGGCGGGCTCGGCGAGCTGCTCGAAGAGGGTGCGGAGCTGCTTCATCACCGGCGCGGCCATGCGCCGGCCGCTGGTGGCGATCTTCACCAGCTCGCCCAGCGCCAGCGCGGCGGTGTCGAGCTTCCCCGACCCCAGCAGGATCGGGAGGAGGTCGCCCAGGATCCCCACGATCTGCTCCTGCCGCAGCGCGCCGCCGTCCTCCGCCCGGTCGAAGAGCGCGTTCAGCACGTCGGTCCACAGGTCGCGGCGCATCTCGCGCGCGAGCTCGGCCTCCAGCCGGCGCAGCTCCTCGGCGTCCAGGAAGTAGAGCGCCCCGCGGAAGTCGTCGGTCGACACCGTGCTGGCCGCCGCCTCCACCTCCTCGCGCGGTTCGATCTCGACGGCTTCGAGCGGCTCGCCGCTGGCGTCGGGGAGCACGGCGCCCTCGGGGAGCGCCTCCACGTAGCGGTAGCGCAGGTGGTACCAGTCGTGGTCCCACAGCATGGTGAGCAGGTCGTCCTGCTCCTCGCCGCGCATGCGGCTGACGCGGGCGAGGAGCTCCAGCAGCAGGTCCACCTCCTCGCGCTCGAAGCCGCGGTGGAACGACAGCTCGCGCACCCCGTCGCGGTAGAGGGTGAACGCCAGGTTCTCGCGCACCCCCTCGCCCCGCGCCCCGTCCTCGCCGTGGTAGACGGGAACGCCCTCCCACAGCAGCTCGCGCTCTTCCACCGTGACGGTGAAGAACGGCACCGCGGCGAAGGTGCGCCGCAGCGTCTCGCGCAGCGCCTCCACGATGCGGTCGAGCGCCGGCGACTTCCCCTCGTAGAGCAGGTGGGTGCGCCACGCCTTGGCCACCCCGCGCAGCGCCTCCTGCACCTGCACGCGCACGTCGGCGGCGCCTTCCGGGGCGCCGCCGGGGGTCACGGCCAGGGTCTGGGTCGCGGATTGGGTCATGGAAGGGGCGAGGCGTTCCGGGCGTGGGGTGCGATAGCTTAACCGCCAACCCCAGCTTTCACAACGGGTTTGGGGGGATTTCGGCGACGCGGGCGAGCTGCTCCCGGTTTCGGGCTCACCTGGTGAGCTCCGCCACCTGCGCCACGTCCTTGTCGCCACGGCCCGAAAGGCACACCAGCACCGGGCCGCGCCCCTTCCACGCCGCCCCCTCGCGCAGCAGGAAGGCGATCGCGTGGGCCGATTCCAGCGCCGGGATGATCCCCTCCAGCCGCGCCAGCCGGCCGAACGCGTCCAGCGCCTCGGCGTCGGTAACCGAGGTGTAGCGCGCGCGGCCGCTGTCCTTGAGGAACGCGTGCTCGGGCCCCACGCCCGGGTAGTCGAGCCCCGCGCTCACCGAGTGTGCCGCGGCCACCTGGCCGTGCTCGTCCTGCAGCAGGTAGCTGAGGCAGCCGTGCAGCACCCCCGGCTTCCCCAGCGTGAGCGTGGCCGCGTGGCGCCGCGTCTCCACCCCGTCGCCCGCCGCTTCCACGCCGATCAGCTCCACGCCGGCGTCGCCCACGAAAGGGTGGAACATCCCGATCGCGTTCGATCCGCCGCCCACGCAGGCGACCACGGCGGCGGGGAGCCTCCCCTCGCTCTCCCGCACCTGCGCGCGCGCCTCGCGGCCGATCACGCTCTGGAAGTCGCGCACCATCCGCGGGTACGGGTCGGGCCCCACCACCGAGCCGATGATATAGTGCGTGTCGCCCACGTTGGTCACCCAGTCGCGGATCGCCTCGTTGGTGGCGTCCTTGAGGGTGCGGGTGCCGCTCGCGACCGGGCGGACCTCGGCGCCCAGCAGGTTCATCCGGTAGACGTTCAGCGCCTGCCGGCGCACGTCCTCCTCGCCCATGTACACGATGCAGCGCAGGCCGAAGAGCGCGCACGCCGTGGCCGTGGCCACTCCGTGCTGCCCCGCGCCGGTCTCGGCGATGATGCGCGCCTTCCCCATCCGCCGCGCGAGCAGCACCTGCCCCAGCGAATTGTTGATCTTGTGCGCGCCGGTGTGGTTCAGGTCCTCGCGCTTGAGGAAGACGTCGATCCCCCCGCACGCCTCGCCCAGCCGCCGCGCGCGGTAGAGCGGCGTGGGCCGCCCCACGAAGTCCTTCCAGAGCGCGTGCAGCTCGTCCCAGAACGCCGGGTCGGCCTGCGCGCCGGCGTACACCGCCGTCAGCTCGTCCAGCGCCGCGATCAGCGTCTCCGGGACGAAGCGCCCGCCGAAGGGGCCGAAGCGGCCGCTGGGGATTCCTGGAACGGCGTCGAGCTCGATCGTCATCTATCCATCGTCGTGCAAACGATTATCTGCGCGCGGGCATGGTCCGCGAACAGGTGCGTGAGTGCGTTACGGCCGGCAAGAACAACGGTTTCACACGGAGCAACGGAGGAAGCGGAGGAACGGCTCGCGCTCCTCTGTTTCTCTGTGTCTCCGTGCCTCTGTGTGACACCCCAGCGGTCCCGGCTCGACACCATCGTCGGGACCGCGCCCTGCAACCTGCCGTCAATCCCCCAGCGCGCGGACGGCGGCGATGAAGGCGCGGACGGCGTCCGGATCCTTCACGCCGGGCGCGGTCTCCACGCCGGAGCTCACGTCCACGATCGCCGGACGGAGGATGGCCGCGGCCTCGGCCACGTTGTCGGAACGCAGCCCGCCGGCGGCGACCAGCGCCACGCCGGGCGGGAGCGCGGAGAGCCGCGCGGCCACTTCGCGCCAGGGGAAGGCCGTTCCCGTGCCGCCTCGAGCCTCGGCGCTGTAGCCGTCCAGCAGCAGCGCGTCCACCGCGTCCCCGTAATGGACGGCCGCGGCGGCGAACTCGTCACCGCCGCGCGGCCGCACCGCCTTCCACACCGTGAACCCCTCGGCGCGCATCGCGGCCGCCAGCTCGGGCGGCTCGTCGCCGTGCAGCTGGAGGACGTCCAGCCGCGCGGCCTCCGCGGCGCGGCGGAGCTCGTCGGCGGTGGCGTTCACGAAAACGCCGGTGCGGCGGGCGGAAAGGCCGCCAAAGATAACCGCCGCCGCCTGCGGGGTCACCGTGCGTTTACCGCCCGGGGCCAGGATCACGCCCAGGTAGCGCGCCCCCGCCTCCACCGCCTGCACCGCGTCGCCCGGCCGCGTGAGCCCGCACACCTTCACCGCGGGCGGCCACGCGCCGCTCATCCGCGCGCCCGCTTCGGCCGCCCGGCGAGCGCGGCCGCGGCGGCGCGCAGGTCCGCCTGCCGCATCAGCGACTCGCCCACCAGGATCGCGTCGAACCCCGCCGCGCCCAGCCGGTCCACGTCCTCCGCCGTGCGGATCCCGCTCTCCGCCACCAGCGTCACTTCCTCGGAGACGCCGCTCGCGAGGCGGATGGAGAGGTCGAGATCCGTGGTGAACGTGGCCAGGTCGCGGTTGTTCACGCCGGCCAGCGTGCACCCGGCCGCCCGCGCGCGCGCCATCTCCTCCGCGGTGTGGACCTCGACCAGGACGTCCATCCCCAGCTCCCGCGCCACCCCGTGCAGCTCCGCGAGCTGCGCGTCGGCGAGGATGCGGACGATCAGCAGCACCGCGTCGGCCCCGGCGGCGCGCGCCTCGTGCACCTGCAGCGGGTCGATCACGAAGTCCTTGCGCAACACGGGGAGACCGACCGCCCGGCGGACGCGGACCAGGAAGTCGAGCTCGCCGCCGAAGAACCGCGTGTCGGTGAGGACGGAGAGGGCCGCGGCGCCTCCAAGCTCATACGCACGCGCCACCTCCACCGGATCCGCGCCGGGGCGGATCTCGCCGGCGGAAGGGGAGCGGCGCTTGACCTCGGCCAGGAGGCGGACCTCGGACGGGTGGCGCAGCGCGGCGGCGAAACCGCGCGGCGGCGGGGCGTCCTTCGCCCGCGAAGAAAGCTCCGAGGCCCGGCCCGAGAGGTCGCGGACCTCGTCGCGTTTGACTTCCACGATGCGGTCTAAGATGTTTGGCCTCACCATCGTTTTGTTTTCCTTGCGCTTCGGTATGCCTTCGGGTATATTCGCTTCGGTTCTTGTTCGGAGCAACCCTGAAAGCCTCACCGGAGACGCGCAATGGCGCTCACCAAGAAGCAGCGGCAGATCCTGGACTACGTCGAGAGCTTCGTCGAGAACAACGGCTACTCGCCCAGCTACGAGGAGATCGCCCAGGCGTTCGAATATTCCTCGCTGGCGACGGTCCACGAGCATCTCACCAATCTGGAGCAGAAGGGCTTTCTCCGGAAGAACTACAACAAGAGCCGCTCGCTCGAGGTGGTGCGCACCGACCCCAACTCGCTCGCGGTGGAGTTGGATCTCCTCGGCACGGTCGCGGCCGGCCTGCCGCTGGAGGTCTACGAAGAGAAGGAGACCGTCGCGGTGCCTCACGACATGGTCCGGCGCGGAAACAACTACGTCCTTCGGGTGAAGGGCGAGTCGATGATCGACGAGCAGATCCGCGACGGCGACTACATCATCGTCAACTCGCGCCAGACCGCCGACAACGGCGAGATGGTGGTGGCGCTGGTGGACGGCGAGGCCGCCACGGTGAAGAAGTTCTACCGCGAGCCGGCCGGCCGGGTGCGCCTGCAGCCCGCGAACCCGACCATGCAGCCGATGTACTATCCGGCCGAGCGCGTGCAGATCCAGGGCATCGTGGTCGGCGTGATCCGCAAGTACTGACCCCAAACCCGGCACCCATGCCCCGAGACCGCACCCCTTTCCGCTCACGACGCGCCGCCCAGCGGCGCGTGGGCACCCTGGGGCTGCGGCTGCCGGCAGCCGTGCGCCAAGCAAGGAGCAGAGCGATGGTCAAGGACGAGCCGGTGCCGTTCGTGGTGGGAAAGATCTCCCGCGCCGACCGCCGCATGGTGGTGCTGGAGCCCTCCACCCCTTCGCCGATCCCCGGCCCCTGGGATCTGCGAGCGGTGTACGGGTTGTAGAAGTCGGGAAAGCCACGAAGTACGAGCGCCCGCGGGGAGAACTCTCCCCGCGGGCGCAGTCGTTTTCCGATCTATTCGCTTGAAAATTCGATCGCCGGTCCGGACGTCGTAGCCTGCCTCCAACCGACAATTTCACACGGAGTCAGCAATCGGATTCGTGAAAGTGCGGTAATTTGTTGTTAATCCTTGATGTCCTGGAAGAGCCCACCGGACTTCACGGGCGGGAATGCCCGGCTTTGCCGCGCGACTTATCCCAACTCCTATCCCAGTTGCAGCACCGCCGGAGTGTGATGCACTCCGGCGGCGTTCGTGTGCAGACCTCAAAAAGGGAACGGCGGACTCGGGAGGAGGTATGCCCTCCGCTCGCTACAACCGATTGCATCCTGAGGGGGGTCCAGTTCTGACGGCGCCACTCAGTTCCCCCTCTTCGGCCGCGACCGGGTAGCCTACGAAATTCCGGGACGGCGCAGAGCCCGGTAGAAACTGGTGCGCTGGTGCATCCGCACTGCCGGGCGGCCGGCCCCTCGTGGCGTCCGCGTGGTTCACGCAAGCATCCGGTTCCGCATCAGGGCGACGTTAAGGGCGGTGAATGGCTCCCCGCCGAAAAGCATCTGTCGGTCTCCCGGGTCATGCCGCTTCAGGGCATCAGTCAGATTCATCCAGCGGATCTGGCCCTCGGAGTTGCGGATCACCAGCACCACCGGCTGCACCGATCCGCGCCAGGATGCAACCAGTCGTGGATCCTCGATGGAAAAGGCCTCCTCGTCGTCGGTCCCGTGATCGGTGGTGAACCCGCGGATGCGGGAATCGCCCGACCAGAGCACCAGGAATACGCGCCTGCCACTAAGCTCTCCGCGGTCGTCCCTGAACTCGATGAAGCCGTCGGTCCCTGCCTCGTCTAGGGGGGCGGCTTGGAAGGTCTGTCCCGCTTCCATAGCCACGGAGAAGGCATGGCCGACCAGGATCAACCTCAGGCTCTCCTTGTCCAGGTTGATCTGGGCTTGGGTGTCCATCTCATGCACGGCGATCAGGAACTCGTCCGAGGCAAACTTCTGCTCGATCAGATCGATCAGCAGCACCCGCTCCTCGCACTGGCCGCAGAGAATGTCCGTCTTACCCAGTTCCAAGCGCTTCCGGATCGCCATGCGGTTCTCCAGCGGCGCGTTACAGTGCGGGCAGACGTAGGAGCGGACGCGGGTGATATTGCGGGCCTTCTTTTTCAGGTGCTCGTGGATGTACTTGATGAAGGATACCTGCGTATCGACGGGGACCCCCGCCTCGAAGTGCACCTTCATCTCCGCGGCGGCGCCGGACGTCTTTGTCATGAGCAGGCCGACGCGCCTGCCGGAGAGCGTCTTGAAGTCCGCCGCGTAGCGCCAGAGCTGATCTACCTCGAAGGGCTCAGTGTAGCTCAAACGCACGACTAGTGTGGTGTAG
>DASQLJ010000575.1:0-7619 GCA_035630095.1 Longimicrobium sp. | reverse complement strand
TGCAGGCCAGCCTCTCGGAGGCGCGGCTGCAGGCGCTGAAGATGCAGCTCCAGCCGCACTTCCTGTTCAACGCGCTGAACGCCATCTCCACGCTGATCCACCGCGACCCCGAGGCGGCGGACCAGATGCTGGCGTCGCTCGCCGCCTTCCTGCGCCACACCCTCGCCACCGCCGAGGCGCAGGAGGTGCCGCTCGCCGAGGAGCTGCGCTTCCTGGAGCTGTACCTGGAGATCGAGCAGGTGCGCTTCGGCGACCGGCTGCAGGTGGCGATGCGGGTGGAGCGTGGCGCGCGCCAGGCGCTGGTGCCGCACCTGATCCTGCAGCCGCTGGTGGAGAACGCCATCCGCCACGGCATCGCCACGCTGGTGGGCGGCGGCCGGGTGGAGATCTCCGCGCGGCGCGACGGCGACCACCTGCGCCTGCGGGTGCGCGACAACGGCGTGGGGTTGGCCGCCACGCGCGATTCCGACCGGGTGGAGGGGGTGGGGCTGGCCAGCACGCGCGGACGCCTGGACCAGCTCTACGGCGCGTCGCACCAGTTCACGCTCTCCGAGCCCGAGGGTGGCGGGACCCTCGCCGACCTGCGCATCCCCTTCCACACCGCGGCGGAGCCGGCTGCGCCCGCGGCCGAGACGGCGACGCGCGCCGGACGCGCGTCCCCGGCTCTCCCCGCGACTCCACCCGCCGCGCGGGCGTAGGCGTCCCACGACGGATACCGAGTCGGGCAATCGACCGTGCATTCGGAAGGCCCGCGACAGAAGGATGGCACACGGAGCAACGGAGGAAGCGGAGGAAAGACAAGCAGTTCTCCGTTTCCTCCGTGACTCCGTGTGATACCGAATCCGTGTGAATCGTTGATTGACGAAGCAACGAACACGGCGATGTCTCACGCAGAGTCAGCAGAGTGAGCAGAGAACTGCAGTTGTTTCTGCTAGCTCTGCTGACTCTGCGTGAAACAAGTCTTTTGCCATGATTCGATTCTGTTTGTCGAGGAATGCACATCATTCAGCGGCATGGGCATGATTCGCCCGCATCTCCATCTTCCCTGAAACTGCCTCACCTCCTCCGGCGTGGCCATTCACACCGTGGGACCGCGGTTGATGCCGACGTGGCGACGCGAGCGCGGGAACAGGCCGCGCCGGCCGTCATCAACGTTGAACGAAGCTGGCGCGGGACGTGCATGGCGGCTGGTTTCCGGGACGATCCGCAACTTGTTGCACAGGAGGATGTTATGGCGATCAGCCTGGGCCGGAAGCTGATGTGGGCGGTGGTGGGTGGTGCCGCCATGAAGGCGGCCCGCGGCTTCACGCGCGACGCGCTGCACACCAGCTACGGCGCCGCGCGGCTTCCCCGCCCCGTGCGCCGGCAGCGCAACATGCAGACGGCGCTGCTGATGGCGCTGGGCACCGGCGCGCTGATGGCCGTGGCCGACGTGATGCAGGAGCAGGGCAAGACCGCCGCCCGCGCCCGCGAGCCCAGGCCCGCCTGACCCGTCCGCGCCGGCCCGACGGCAGGATGAAGCGCACGGACGCGTGACCCGCGTCCCGTGCGCTTCGTGCGTCCGGGTCCGTCTCCGGCGATCCGATCGGCGCCGACGGATCCGCCCGCCCTGGCATCCCACGGGCGACGCACCTTGTGACGGCGCGCCGATCGCCCCATTCTCCGGATGGTCGATGATGAACGATCCTGGGGCGGGGAGGAGCCGATGAAGGTGGTGGTGATCGGGGCGACGGGGACCATCGGGGGCGCGGTGGCGGATGCGCTCGCGCCGCGGCACGAGGTGGTGCGCGTGGGGCACAGCGGCGGCGAGCACACCGCCGACATCGAGGACGCGGCGTCGCTCGAGGCGCTCTTCGCGGCGGTGGCGCCGTACGACGCGGTGGTCTGCTGCGCCGGCCGGGCCTCGTTCAAGCCGCTGGAGCAGCTCGCCGAGGACGACTTTCGCCTGGGGCTGACGAGCAAGCTGCTGGGCCAGGTGAACGTGGTGCGACTGGGGGTGCGCCACGTGCGCGACGGGGGCTCGTTCACGCTCACCAGCGGCGTGCTGGCGTTCGAGCCCATGCCCGGCGGCGCGGCGATCTCGCCCGTGAACGCGGCGGTGGAGTCGTTCGCGAAGGCGGCGGCGCTGGAGCTGCCGCGTGGCGTGCGCGTGAACGTGGTGAGCCCGCCCTGGGTGAGCGAGACGCTGCGGGCGATGGGGCAGGACGGGTCGCACGGCATGCCCGCCGAGCGGGTGGCCCGCGCCTACGTGGAGGCGGTGGAGGGCACGCGCAACGGCGCCACGCTGGACGCGCGCAGGTTCGCGTGAGCGACGGGGATACGCACGCCGGCGCGCTGGGCAACCACCTGCGCAAGCTGCTGGGCTGGCGCGACGCGCACGTGAACTTCGACACCGCGGTCGAGGGGCTGGACGCCGAGCTTCGCGGCGTCCGTCCGCCCGGGCTGCCCCACTCCGCCTGGGAGCTGGTGGAGCACCTGCGCATCACCCAGGCCGACATCCTGGAGTTCTGCCGCCGCAAGGATTACCGCGAGAAGGAGTGGCCGGGCGACTACTGGCCCGACTCCCCCGCCCCGCCGGTCGCCGGCGCGTGGGACAACGCGGTGCACGAGTACCGCGCCGACCGCGAGGCGCTGCAGTCGCTCGCCTCCGACGCCAGGATGGACCTGTTCGCGGAGATCCCCTGGGGCGAGGGCCAGACCTACCTGCGCGAGCTGCTGCTGGTGGCCGACCACACCGCCTACCACGTCGGCCAGCTCGTCCTGGTCCGCCGCGCGCTGGGAGCGTGGGAATCGGAGTGATGGATTGGGCCCGGATCGTACCATGTCGATCGACCGGACCGAGTTGACGATATCCATGAACGCGAACGGGCAACCCGATCATCGGGCCGCCCGTTCGCGTTTTCGTGGCCGGATTCCGCGCTTCTCGCGAGACCTCGACTGTCGGGATCAGGGCGATCATGCCGCTTTTCCGGGCATCGTTCCGGTTCCAGCCTGATCTGGCTATCACAGAGGCCACAGAGTTTTTCTCCGTGTCCTCTGTGGCCTCTGTGAGCAACCATGGCGAACCTGATCCCCCGAACGATGCTTGAGGCATCACATGATCGGCGCCAGCTCGGTCTCGGTGAGCGCGCCGCGGCGGGGGATGAACCACGCGAGCGATGCCGCGCAGAATGCCGCGCCCGCCGCGGCGGCGGAGAGCGGCACGGCGCCGGTCCACCCCAGCACGGCGCAGGCGGCGCCCAGCACCGACAGCCGCGCCACCTCGATCGGCCCCGCCCAGCGCGCGGACTCGAACACCCCGCCGACTCCCGCCAGGCTCAGCGCCACGTAGAACCCGGCCGCCGCCACGTGCGCCCGCGGCATCGCCTGCGCGTTCAGCAGCAGCGCGAAGCTCGCCGCCAGCGCCGCGGCGAACTGCGCGAAGCCGTACGCCGCCAGCCCGGCGGGGATGATGGGATCGAAGCGCTCCGCCGTCCCGGCGCTCACCTCCGGCGGGGCGACGGGGCCGCCCTGGTGCGCGGGGCGCCACCCCGGCGGGCCGAATACGAACATCCAGCGGTCGCGCCATCCCCGCGCGCCCGCCATCGCGCGCGCGATGTCCACGAAGCCGTGCACGTTCGCCCACAGCGGGTTCCAGCTCCGCAGCGGCGTGGTGATGCCGTACACCGGCGCTTCCTCCTCCGCCTGGAAGGTGCCGAAGAGGCGGTCCCACACGATCAGCGCGCCGGCGTGGTTGCGGTCGAGGTAGCGGGGATTGCGGCCGTGGTGCACGCGGTGGTGCGAGGGCGTGTTCAGCACCCACTCGGCGGCGCGCCCGAGCTTGCCCACGGCGCGCGTGTGGATCCAGAACTGGTAGAGCAGGTTCAGGGCGTAGGAGGCCACGAACATCTCCACCGGAACGCCGGCGAGCGCCAGCGGCACGTAGAAGATCCAGGTGAACAGCCCGTGCAGCGAGCTCTGCCGCAGCGCGACGGCCAGGTTGTACTCCTCGCTGCTGTGGTGCACCACGTGCCCGGCCCAGAGCACGTTGATCCGGTGCGACAGGCGGTGGCTCCAGTAGTAGCACAGGTCCACCAGCACGAACACCACCGCCCAGCTCGCCAGCTCCGCCGCGTTCACCGCGAACCACGGGAAGGCACCGGCGCGCGCGAACGGCGCCCCCGCCGGCCATCCGGGCACGCCCGTCCACCAGAGCTGCACGGCGAGGTGCCCCGCCACCCAGGCGTAGATGCCCACCGCGAACAGCTTGGAGAAGACACCCGAGATCTGGCTGAGGATGCCGCAGCTCAGGTCGGAGATGGAGTCGTTCAGCCGGAACAGCCGCCGCCGCGACCACGCCGCGTACGCCAGCTCGGCCCCGATCAGCACGAAGAAGAACGGGATGGAGAAGAGGATGATGCCCATGTGCGAACGCGCGCGGGGAAGGGAGAGACCGGCCCGAACGATATCCACGCCAGCGCGGAGCAACAAGCCCGGTGTGGGGATACGAAGACCGCCGTTGCAGCGAACCGACTCGGCCCCTACCGTTCAGCATCGCCCCGGCCGACTCCTCCTCCGTCTCTGCGCAGATCGATGCCCATCTCTCTCCTTGCCCGGCCTGACGATTCCCGCCGCGCCCCAGCCAGTCCGAGGCGAACCCTGCCCGCGGCCGCGCTGGCCGCCCTCCTCGTGCTCGGCGGCTGCCGCGACGCGCGCGAGGACGCCCGCACCGAGCTCACGCGGCTGCACGAGGCGATGACGCAGCATTCCACCCGCTACGGCCGCTATCCCGAAACGGTGGACGCCGGCCGACGGACGGACGCCACCAACCTCGCGTTCACGGCCGAGAACGGCGTGGAACTGCGCCTGCTGCAGTCCGGTCGCGAGGGCTACCAGGCCGTGGCGACGCGCAAGTCATGGGTGTGCTGGATGGCGATGGGGCCGGGCGACCAGGGGAGGATGGAGTGCGCCCCCGTGGGCAGCGCCACCCGCGCGGCGTCGATGGCCGACGGGCTGCCGGTGGACCCGCTCCCCGGCGTGCTCCACTCCCCCGCCGTCCCCCGCGCCGACAGCGACAGTGCCGCCGTCGCCCGCTGACCTGGGGCGGCCGGGAAGATAAGCGCAGAAGGGCGCCGGAGCATCCTTCTTGGAAGGGTGGCCGCCGAACGACGACTACAGACGAAAGTCGTACGTGTCAGGGCGCATTCCATGCGCGCCGCAAATCCAGAGCCATGTTTGAAGGGCGATCATCGTACGAAAGAGAAGCACGATTCCGGTTACGGGCGCCACGATCGGGCGACGCCCGTACCTCATCCGTCCCGCGTTGTGAAACCGGCTACAGGCGCGCCTCCCAGTAGTTTTCGACCGTGTCGGGAAGCTTCGCGAGGAAGTTGTAGCCGGTGAAGCCCTCCAGCTTGTCCACCGTGGTCCTGTAGTCCGTCCACGGGCGGGAGATGATCCCCGTGGTGTTGGGCATGTCCACCGCGATCACCTGGATGCTGCCGGTGGTGGTCGCGTTCGCCAGCCCCTGACCGTACGGCATGATCACGGCGATCTTCCAGGAGTACGTGGGGATCTGCACCTTCCCGGCGCCGTTCAGCGTGCCCTTGTTCCCGGTCGCGCCGGAGATCACGTAGATCTCCTTGTTCTGGTTCTGCGCCAGGTCCTGCAGGTAGTACTCGAAGCTGAGCCACGGGCCGGCGTTGAGGTCGTGCGTCTGCGGCACGATGTTGGTCATCAGGAAGGTCTGCTTGTTGTCGTCGATGCTCCAGGTGCGCTCTTCGCTGCGCACCTGGTGCCCACGGTCGTACCCGCTGTTGGTGTAGTCGCTGGTGGTCACGCGGTAGCAGGTGCTGGGCAGCGCCGCGTCGCTGGTGAAGGTGGTTGCGCGGGGCGCATCGCCGTAGTGCGTCTTGTTCAGGTTCCAGCTCACCCAGTTGGGCCGTCCCCTGGCGCAGTTGTGCGACGCGTAGAACGTGCGCTTGGACAGCAGCAGGTCGCCGGCCGCCGGCCGTGCTCGCGTCCGCCGGCACGCCGAACTCCACGTGGCTGCGGTAGATGGCCGACGGGTAGGTGTAGAAGCTGGGGCCGCCGGGGATGGCGAGCGGTGCCGTGGGGCTGGGGATGTCGGCGGAGCAGGCGGCGAGCAGGATCGTGACGAACGCGGCCGCAAACGCGCGTACGCGTCGCGGGGCGAGACGCTGGGGCATGGCGTCCTCTTTCTGGTGGGGTGACGGCTGTCCGGCGGAATGTGGCGGAAACTAGCATTCTCCCCAGCCCCGCGCGAGCGCCGTCCGTCGCACCGCCAATCGACGGGGACGCAGTTAGCCCAGCACGCGCAGTCGAACGCGAATGCATGCTTCGCCCAATGAGCCGGCTAGCTGTACACCCCGTGCTCAATGCGGCCTAGGATGCGCTCCACTATCCGAGTACCTGCATCGCTCTCCAGCAGGTCGATGGGTCGCCTGCCGCCCAGCGCACGATTCTCTTTCCGCAGCCAGCGAGTCGACCGCTCGGCATCGCCCAGCGCCTCCCTGGCCCGTGAGCTGACCCGCACCGCGCGCACGAGCCGGTCGGACTGTTCGGGTGAAAGTGCCTGGCTGCTTTCCTTCCGGGGAGCCCGCGTGCCGCAGGGCACCACTAGGTCGTACAGATCGTCAGCCATCAGCAGCCCGGACCGGAGCACCATGTCCACGGCGTACGTGGGGAGCCCTGCGTGGATCAACTCCACCAAATCCAACTCCGACCGAACGTTCCGCCCCAGCACCTCTTCTCCACCGAGCAGCTCGGCCAACAAAGCAGCGTGCATGATATGAGAACTCCGTGTTCCAGTTGCACATCAAGAACGCGGCAACTCCACGCCAATGTGACTGAGCTTCTACGCGTTGCCGGGTTCACTTTGTTCGATTATGGTTCAAGATCGACTCTCATGGTAGGGGGAGGTGGTGATGCCGGTCACGCACGTGACGCCGGTCGGCGGGAATGTGTTTGCGGATCTCGGCTTCGCGCGGGATGAGGCGGAGACCCTGAACATCTGCTCGACCCTCATGATTTCCATCCGGGGCATTATCGAAAACCGTGAACTGTCCGTGCGGACGCATCGAAGCTGTTCGGTGTCACGCAGGCGCGGATCCGAATGCTGCTCCGCGGACGCATCGGCGAGTTCACGACCGACACGCTCGTAAGGATGCTCGCGAATGCCGGGTGGCACGTGGAAGTAAGCGTGACAGCCGCAGCGTGACGCTCGCGCGTCAGTGAGTCGTTACAAAGTGGTGCCGGGGTTCCGGCGCCACGCGTTTTCTCGTCTCTCCCACTGGACGTCACGAATATACCTGCGACACAGCTGAATCCCACTATGGCTAGGACGCATTCCACTATTAGCTTGAATGGGGCTGTATATATTGGGTGTGCGGGTGTAGACCGCAGGGCGTTTGCCCAGGTGCCACTGCCTCTGCGTCCCGTAGACGGCGGTGCTGCTCCGAATCGGTGAGAAGCACGTCCGCAAGCTGGTGCGCGGAAACGTAGACGCGTAAGACGCGTTCACGGACGGTGCGTCTGCTGGCCACAGTAGATCGAGAGGGAACCAGTAACCGCTCACCGCGTACCTATGATCGAAGCTCAGCGGCAGCATTCGGTCCTTT
>DASQLJ010000574.1:0-5104 GCA_035630095.1 Longimicrobium sp. | reverse complement strand
AGTCGGTGCTCATCGACGAGGCGGTGACGAAGGGGATCGAGGAGACCATCGAGCTGGCGCCCCTGCACAATCCCGCCAACCTCAAGGGGGTGCAGGCGGTGACGGCGGTCCTGGGGCCGGCGGTGCCGCAGGTGGCCGTCTTCGACACGGCGTTCCACCACACGCTGCCGGAGCGCGCCTTTCTCTACGCCATCCCCTACTCGCTGTACCGGCGCTACCGCATCCGCCGCTACGGCTTCCACGGCACCTCGCACCGCTACGTGAGCTACCGCTACCGCCAGCTCACCGGCCGCTCGCGCGAGGAGACGAAGATCGTCACGCTGCACCTGGGCAACGGCTGCTCGGCGTGCGCCATCGCCGGCGGCGATTCGGTGGACACCTCGATGGGCTTCACCCCGCTGGAGGGGCTGGTGATGGGCACCCGCTCGGGCGACGTGGACCCCGCGGTGCTCGACTTCGTCGCCGAGAAGGAAGGCCTGTCGTCGCACGACGTGGAGCTGCTGCTGAACAAGCAGTCGGGGCTGCTGGGGATCTCGGGGCTCACCCACGACATGCGCGAGCTGCTGGCCGAGGCGAAGGAGCACGACGACCGCCGCGCGCGCCTGGCCATCGACATCTACGCCTACCGCGCGCGCAAGTACGTGGGAAGCTACCTGGCCGCGCTGGGCGGCGCCGACGCCATCTGCTTCGCGGGCGGGGTGGGCGAGAACGCGGCGGGGGTGCGCGCCAAGATCTGCGAGGGGCTGGAGTTCCTGGGCCTGCGGCTGGACCCCGCCGCCAACGAGGCGACCGTGGGCGGCGTCGAGGGCCGCATCAGCGTCGAAGGCGGGCGCCCCGAGGTATGGGTGATCCCCACCGACGAGGAGCTCCTCATCGCCCGCGACACCTTCCGCGTGGTGCACGGGATCGAGGCGCGGTTCTAGGACAGGGTCGCGGCGATTCCGCTGCAACGAAGACGGCGAAGTCCGGCGCCGTCGAGCACGGCGGCATCGTGCCCGATCGCGCTTTTTCGCGTATCCCGAAATCCCGCAAAAGTGGCGGATGGCGCGCCGTCGATCGGGACGGCATTCGATCGGCGGAGGGAGCAAGGGCGAATGAATTCGCTGCAACAACCACACGAAGTCCGCCTTCGCGGACTACCGGCGCTCGCGCTGCCGAGGTGATGGCGCACGGCACTGGCTCCGACCCTCCCTCAACGGGATGCTGGAGCGAGAGATCGAGCCTCGGCGTGCGTCCGAAGTAGCCGGGAGCGAAGCGACCCCAGGTCCCTCTCCTGCAGTTCGGGAGAGGGACAGGCGCGCAGCGCCAGGGTGAGGGTCCGTGGGAGCCGGGGTGAGTGCCGCGTCTGTCGAAGTGTCGAGATCAGGAAGGTCCGTCAGTCCCCACCCTCACCCCGCACCATCCCCCTGGTCGTGCGAGCGGCCGGCCAGCACGCCCTCCAGCTCGCTCGGCGTGCCGATCCCTTCGCGGTTCTCGACCTCGAAGTAGAGGTTGCGGCTCACGTGGCCCACGTAGGTCTCGATGAAGGCCTTCACGTCGCGCACCGAATCGGCCTCCCACAGGCACACCGCGTGGGCGCCGTCGGCGGTGGGATAGACGTGGTGAAGGATCAGGGCGGGGGGGAGCGCCTCCAGCGCGTAGCGCACGTCCGACCAGAAGGTCTGCGGTTCCGACACGTAGTGCTGCACCAGGACGTACATACCGCCTCCAGGGGGGCCGGGGGCCGCGGCGCGAGCCGTGGCCCGTCGCGCCAGGTCGTTCAGTGAACGGCGCAGGGACGGGAGGGTGCAAGTCACACGCCCCGCCAGGTGCCGGGGCCCGCGAGGCGCGCGCTTCTGTCGTCCTTCACGATGCGTCCGCCGGAGTCGCCGACCCGTCCGCCGCGGCCCGGCCGAAGATGACGACCGGGCGCCCCGCGCGGTTACATCCGCGCGCGCCGCGTCCTCAATCCTCCACCATCCACGCCACGCCCCAGGCGCCCTCGCCCGCGTGCGTGGCGATGATCGGCGTGCCCGGCGCGGTCATCACCTCGCGGTTCCCCCAGCGGCCGCGGATCTCGCGCACCACCGGGTCCACGATCTCGGGGCAGGCCACGTGGAACACGCCGAAGCGCATCTTCTTCGCGCCCCTGGGCACGCGCGCGGCCAGCAGCTCCATCATCTTCGGCTGCATCTGCTTGCGGCCGCGCACCTTGGCGATCGGGTTCAGCTTGCCGGCGTCGTCCACCTCCAGCACCGGCTTGATGTCGAGCAGGCTCCCCAGCCAGGCGCGCCCCCGGCCCACGCGGCCCGACGCGAGCGCGCGCTCGAAGGTGTCGAGCACCACCAGGATCCCCGACTGGCCGCGCACCCGCTGCAGCTCGGCCACGATGCGCTCCGGTTCCCACCCCAGCTCGCCCAGCTCCGACGCCTTCAGCGCCAGCAGCCCCTGCAGCACCGATCCCGCGCGCGAGTCGAAGAGGTGCACCGGCACCTCGCCGTGCGCGCGCTGCTTCGCCGCCGCCTGCGCCGACGCGAAGGTGCCGGAGAGGCCGGACGAGAGGATCACCGCCACGATCGCCTCGCCCTCGTCGCCCGCGCGGCGGAAGGCCTCGAGGAAGGCGGCGGGCGTGGGCTGCGAGGTGCTGGGGTGCGCCCCCTGCTTCAGCCGATCGGCGAAGGCGTCGGCGGTGATGTCCACGCGGTCGCGCAGCACCTCGTCGGCGAAGATCAGCGAGAGCGGCACCAGGTGCATCCCGTGCGCGCGCACCACCTCTTCCGGGATGTCGCAGGCTGTGTCGGAGACGATGGTCACCGGGCGGCGGGCGAGCGTCATGTGGCCGCTGCGGGCCGCGCGCTCCACCGCGGCGTGCTGGGCGCGCATGTCCTCGGCCTTGTGCGTGGCCAGCTCGCCCAGGCCAGCGAGGTACTCGAACACCCCGTCGGGCTCGTCGGTGTGGATGTGCACCTTCAGGATGTCGGCGGCGCGGATCACCACCAGCGAGTCGCCGCGCTCGCGCAGCACCGCGCGCACCGCGTCGGCGTCGGGGATGGCGGGGCCGCGCACCAGCGCCTCGGTGCAGAAGCGGAAGTTCTCCTCGCTCGCCGGGTACGCCGTGGCCGCCGCCGCGGCGAAGGCGGGCTCGGCGTCCCACTCGGGCACCTCGTCCAGCGCCACCAGCGGGTCGCCCGCCACGAAGTTCGAGATCCCCTCGATGATGTGCACGAAGCCCTTGGCGCCCGCGTCCACCACCCCGGCCGCCTTGAGCTGGGGGAGGAGCTCGGGGGTGTTGGCCAGCGCCTCGCGCGCCTTCACCATCAGCCGCTCGAAGAACACCACGAAGTCGGTGTGCTGCAGCCGCTCGGCCTCGTCGGCCACGGCGCGCATGATGGTGATCATGGTGCCCTCCACCGGCGTCTCGAGGGCGCGGTACACGTGCTCGGTGGCCTGCCGCCACACGCCCGAGAAGTCGCCCACGCTCAGCCGCGCGCGCTCGCCCACCGCGTCGCTGAAGCCCAGCAGGAAGTGCGAGAGGATCATCCCGCAGTTGCCGCGGGCACCCAGGATCGCGGCCTCGGCGGCGTGGCGCGCCACCACCCCCACCGACTCGTCGGGGATCCCGCGCAGCCGGTCGGCGATGGACGACACGGTGAGCGCCAGGTTGGTCCCCGTGTCGCCGTCGGGCACCGGGAACACGTTGATGCGGTTCAGCTCGGCGCGGTGGCGCTGGACGTACTCGTTCGCGGTGAGCAGCGCGCCGCGCAGGCCGGCGCCGTCCAGGTGGGTGGATACGTTCATCTGCCTCGGAAGATACGGGCGCTGCACGGCGGCCGGCGTGGCTGCGGTGCGCGCGCGGAAACGCGGCTCGGGAAGGGAGGTCCGTCCGGCAGGTGGCGGATTTGGCTCGGGCAGAACACTACGCGCGCCGCGCACGGATGCAAGGGTTGCGCACCACGCGGGGTGTGCCGCCCCCGCGACAGGGGCGGGACGCGCCTGTCCCCTGCGGTGGACGAAGCGGGCTGGCCGTCGTGATGGAGCAATACCGCTCTCTCACCATGTTGGCATCATGTGTTTATCATGTAAAGCATTGGTGGCAAGGGACTTGCCTGCGTCGTAGAGACGTCTGTGATGTGCCGTGGGTTTGACGCGGCGCGGACGGTGCTTCACTTTTGGCCGCGCTCCGGCGCCGTCCGTCTGGCGGCGCCGAGCCACGAACCGGGAACCAGAGGAAGACGACAGATGAAGAAGACTACGTTCGCGATGGCGGCGCTGGCCGCGCTCGCGCTTGCAGGCTCGGCGCAGGCGCAGAGCACGCTTCCGCTCTCGTTCGAGGGCCGCGTGGGCGCGGTGCTGCCCAGCGGCGACTGGGGCGAGCTGGCCAAGACCGGCGTCGGCCTGAACGGCAACGTGACCTTCAACGTCACGCCGGTGCTGGGCATCTACGGCGGCTACACCTACAACCGCTTCGGGGTGGACGACGAGCTGGGCGACACCGACGGCGCGAACTTCACCGAGCAGGGCTTCGACGTGGGCCTCAAGGCGCGCTTCGCCGGCCCCACGGGGATGGGCGCCACGCCCTTCTTCCGCGGCGGCGCGATCTTCCACAAGATCGGCGTGAGCGACGACGAGCTCAGCGTCTCGGGCGACTACAAGCTCGGCTTCGACGTGGGCGGCGGCGTGGAGATCCCGGTCTCCCCGCGCATCATGCTGACGCCGCAGGTCGGCTACAGCCAGTTCAACCCGGGCGACGACGACGACCTGGAGCCCGGCGAGGAGGAGATCAACGTCTCCAACATCCACCTGGCCGTGGGCGTGAGCATCCGCCTGTAGGCGGACGCCCGCCCGCACCATCGGCACGCCCGGCCCCGCGCCGGGCGTGCCGCGTTCAATCCCCTTCTGACCGCGATCCCAAGATGAAGAAGAGCATTCTCGCGCTCGGCCTCCTGGCGGCCTTCGCCGCGGCCGGCGCGCAGGCGCAGACCGGGCCCACCACGCCCTTCTCGATCGAGCCCCGCGCGGGGCTGTCCATCCCCACCGGCGACGGGAGCGAGGACCTGCACGCGGGGCTGGCGTTCTCGGTGGACGCGATCTACCAGCTCACGCCCCAGGTCGGCGTGTACGCCGG
>DASQLJ010000573.1:0-19280 GCA_035630095.1 Longimicrobium sp. | reverse complement strand
ACGCCGAGAACAGGTCGGCGAGCTCGGATCGGCTGGCGCACATTCGACAGTACACCCCAAGGGTTGGGGTGTGGGGGCACCGTTCACAATATGCACTTTTGCCTTCGAAAAGGCCAAAGTCGAGCTGAGGCCGACCAAACCGCCATCGCGGAATGAACGGTCGATCGCAGGCCGAAGGATCTAAACTCGGCCTCCGAGCGACAGGCCGCCTGTCGCTCGGACTGATGGTTTAGATCCTTCGGGCGCCGCCGCGCACCGGTGCTCGTGAAAAGTCGGTCCAGCGGCGCCGCTCAGGATGACATCCCCGGGTTTGCACAATCAATCTCGACATCGGTATCATACGGAGTGCGGGAAGTTCGTGCCGGGGACTGAGACGGAAGAGCGGGATGCGGGCGTGTCCCTCCGCTGCGCTCCGGGCCGGGCTTCGCGCGCCGTAGGCAACGATACCGCCGTTGCCAACGGCGCCGGGCCGCCGTCGCGCCACGGCCCCGCTCGTTCCCGCGGCGACCGACGCGGGCGCGCCGGCGTCTCGGCCCTCCGGGCGCGAATCCCTCACGCAAACCGCTCGCGGAACGGAGTTCGTGGGATCCGTATCAATCACTCGAATTCGCGAACACGAAAGGGCGAGGCTGCCGAGCCTCGCCCTTTCTCCATCATCCTTCTACGATCGTCAGCTTTCGCCCCCCTCCAGCAGGATCACCACCACGTCGCAGACGTTCGTGCCGGTGGGGCCGGTGACCAGCAGGTCGGCGGTGGCGCGGAGGTAGGGGTGCGAGTCGTTGCGGGCGAGGTGGTCGCGGGCGTCCAGCCCCGCCTCCGTTCCGCGGCTGATCGTCTCGCCGTCCACGATGGCGCCGGCGGCGGTGGTGGGGCCGTCGGTGCCGTCCGTTCCCAGCGCGGCGGCCACGATGCCACCGCGGCCCTCCAGCTCCACGGCGAGCGCCAGCGCCAGCTCCTGGTTGCGGCCGCCGAGGCCACGGCCGCGCACCGTCACCGTCGTCTCCCCACCCAGCAGCAGGGCCAGCGGCGCGTCCCCGGCCACGAGCGCACGGCGGCGGTCGATCGCCTCGCGGGCGATGGCGCGCGCCACCTCGCGCGCCTCGCCCTCCATGTCGTCGGCCAGGATCTCGGCACGGTAGCCCAGCCGCTCCGCCTCGGCCGAGGCGCCGCGGAGGGCGTCGGCGGTGGCGGCGACGACGTGGGCGGAGACGCGCTCGAACGCGGCGTCGCCCGGCTTCGGCGTCTCGGCCGCCTCGCCGGCGGCGCCTGCCTGCAGGTGGCGGAGCGCGGCGGGCGGCGCGGAGAGCTCGTGCGCGCCGAGGACGCCGAGCGCGTCGGCGAAGGTGGTGGGGTCGGGCACCGTCGGCCCGCTCGCGATCACGTCCAGCGGCGAGCCCACGACGTCCGACACCACCAGCGTCACCACCCGCGCCGGGTACGCAGCCCGCGCCAGCCATCCCCCGCCGATGCGCGACAGGTGCTTGCGCACGGTGTTGACCTCGCGGATGGTGGCGCCCGCGCGGAGGAGCGCGTCCGTCAGCGCGCGCAGGTCGGTGAGCGACACGCCGCGCACCGGCGCCGGCCACAGCGCCGACGCGCCGCCGGAGAGGAGGCACAGCACCAGGTCGCGCGCCCCGGCTGCCCGGGCGCACGCCAGCGCGTCCGCCGCGCCGGCCAGCCCGCGCGTGTCGGGCACCGGGTGCGCCGCCTCCCACACGTACATCCCCGCGACCTCGCCGCCGTAGCCGTCGCGCGTCGTTACCGTCCCCCCGGCGATGCGGTCGCCCAGCACGTCGTGGGCGCCGCGCGCCATCCCCACCGCCGCCTTCCCGGCCCCGATCACGAGGATGTGGTCGACCCCGTCCAGCGCCACCCGCTCCTCGTCTCCCGAAGCCCCGATCACCAGCGCGCCGCCCTCCACCCGCAGCGCGCGGCGCACCGCCTCGCGCGGGTCGGCGGCGGCGATGGCGCCGTGGGCGATGCGGCGCGCGTCGTCGCGGAGGCTCACGCGGGCACCGGGGTGAGCGGCGGGCGGCCGGAGAGCACCGCGTGCGCGTTGCGGGCGGCCAGCATGGCCATGCGCGTGCGCGTGTCGCGCGTGGCCGAGCCCACGTGCGGGAGGAGGACGGCGTTGGGGAGGTCCAGGAGGGCGGGGTGGATCTCCGGCTCGCGCTCGTACACGTCCAGCCCGGCGCCGGCCAGCGGCCCGTCGCGAAGGACGTCGGCCAGCGCGGCCTCGTCCACCAGCGGCCCGCGCGCGGTGTTCACCAGGTAGCTCCCCGGCTTCATCCGCCGCAGCGCGGGGCCGTTGAAGGCGTGGCGGGTCTCCGCGGTCGCCGGCGCGTGCAGCGTCAGCACGTCGCTCGCCGCCAGCAGCTCGTCGAAGGAGACGCGGGCGGCGCCGAGCGACGCCTCGTCCGCGGCGGAGAGCGGGGTGCGCGAGTGGTAGACCACGCGCATCCCGAAGCCGCCCGCGCGCCGCGCCACCGCCCGCCCGATCCGCCCCATCCCGTAGATCCCCAGCGTGGCGCCGTTCAGGTCGCCGCCCAGGTAGTCCCAGAAGCCCCAGCCGTGGAACTCGCCCGCGCGCAGGCTGCGCTCCGCCTGCGGCAGGCGGCGCACCGTCGCCAGGATCAGCGCCCACGCCAAGTCCGCCGTGGCCTCCGTCAGCACGTCCGGCGTGTTGGTGACGACGATGCCGCGGGCGGCGCACGCCTCGCGGTCCACGTGCTCGTAGCCCACCACGGCGTTGGCGACCACGCGCAGCCGCGGCGCCCGCGCCAGCAGTGCCGCGTCCACGCGGTCGGTGAGCAGGCAGAGGAGCGCGTCCGCGTCCGCCAGCTCGCCCTGCCAGCCGTCCGGGCCCGCGACGGCGGCGACCTCGGAGAGGAGCGCGATCGCCGCGTCGGGGAGCGGGAAGGTGGTGACCGCCTTCATCGCGGCCCCAGCGCCTTCTGCCAGAGCGCGGTGCCGGCGCCGGGGAGCCCCAGCTTCTGGTGCTCGGCGATGCTCATCTCCAGGAATCCCAACGACTTGACCAGCGAATGGAGGGGGAAGAGGCGGCGCGGGAACGCCGTGCGCAGCTCGGCGACGCCGGCGGCGGACAGCCACGCCTCCAGCGCGTCCAGCGCCTCGCGGGCCAGCCCCTGGCCCCGGTGGGCGGACGCGACCACCAGCGTGCCCAGCAGCGCCATCCCCGGCTCCGGCCGGTTCAGCCACCAGCCGATCGCGCCGACGTCCTCGCCCCCCTCGCGCAGCGTCAGAACCGCGACGGCGCGGCCGGGGTCGGCGGCCGAGCCGGCGATCTCGTGCGCGGCGGCGTTCGGATCCTCGGGGCGGCCGGTGGCCAGGTGCCAGTCGGGCGCGGCGGCGAACACGGCCTGCAGGCGCGCCTCGTCGCCCGGCCGCAGGGCGCGAATGAGGAGGCGGGGCGACTCGATGACGACGGTCTGGGGCTCGGGCGTGCTCACGGGCGGCGCATTGCGGTCGGTGCTGGGACGATGGACGGCGGGGGAAGTTGCCCCGTGGCGGGAGCATGCGTCAAGTTGAAGGGATCGCCCCCTCGCACCCCAACCCGGACGTCCGTGAGCATCCAATCCGAGTCGCGCCACTTCCTCCAGCCCGGCGACCTGGTGGAGCACGTCGCCGGCCGCGTCGGCAGCGTGCTGGAGGCGTACGCGCTGTACGCCGTGGTGCGCTGGGACGACGGCGGCCACGAAGAGGTCGACCAGCTCGACCCCGCCGTCAGCGTCACCGAGCGCGCGGCCAGGGAGTAGCCTGCCGGATGGAACTCGTGTAAGTTGTCTCAGTACAACGGACACACACCCAACTGCAACACGCTCTTCAGTCCCCAACGGCGCGCATCGGGCGACTACGGCACGGAGCTCCGCTTCCGCCGCTCGCCCGCGCGTCGACACCCGGAGGAACGCAGTTGCCCGGCCGTGGACCCATCCAGCAGCGAGGACCGCAGTATGTACCAGGCATTCGAGCAGCCCGTCGAGGCGAAGACGGTGCTCATCGTGGAGGACCAGATGGAGATGCGGGCGATCAACGCGATGTACCTGCACCACCACGGCTACCGCGTGCTCGCCGCCGACAACGGCGTGGACGGCCTGCGCGCCGCGCGCGAGACGCACCCCGACCTGATCCTGATGGACATCTCGATGCCGGGGATGGATGGCATCCGCGCCACCGAGGCGCTCAAGCGCGACCCCGAGACGGGCGCGATCCCGGTGCTGATCATCACCGCGCACCCGTACGGCTCGGTGGGGCGGCGCGCGGTGGACGCCGGGTGCGACGGGTATCTCACCAAGCCGTGCGACCCGCGGCGGATCCTGCAGGAAGTCCGCAACCGCCTGGGCGATCCCGTTCACTGATCGCTTCGAATCAGCAGGTAGACTCAACAGCCTGATTGGGCGTGTTCGGCGCTTAGGCGCCGAACCGGGCTGCGCGCGCGGTAGGCAACGATACGACTGTTGCCAACCGCGCCGGGCCCACGGCGGCCCGCCCCTGCTTCATCTCGACGGAGGTGACGGCGCGGGCGGGCCGCCGCGTTCCCGGCCCTCCGGGCGCGCATCCCTCACGCATCCGGCGCGCCTAAGCTGTAGCGAGGGGCTGGTTTAGCAAACGACGGGGTCACATTCCGCAGTTCCTTTCCCCACCGCCAACATCCGCCCCGCCCGCCACCCGGCACGCCGAACCTGCCTACGCAAACCCGCCCGCAGGCGTAACGAACCGCCCCGCCCCCGGCCGTTTTGCGGCCGTTTTGGGGGGAGGGGCAGCGCGGGCGAAGCCTCGCGCGGGGTGGGGGCCTACGAGCCATCGGAAACGCGAAGGGCCGGTGGATCGCTCCACCGGCCCCCGCTCGTTCCTCCTACGACCGGCATCGCCATCCGCCGATCATCCCCCGATCAACCCCCCTACTGCTGGTCCGCCGGCACCACGGTCACGCGCTCGGTCTTGCCGCGGCCGAAGGTCTCGGGGCTGTACATCTCCTCCGCCCGCGGCGGGGGGACGATGAAGCGGCCGGGGGTGGTGGCCCGCGCCACGTACTGGTAGGTGTACGTCCCCGCCGGCAGCAGCGAGGTGAACGCCTCGGCGCGGTCGTCGCGCAGGTTCTGGTGCTGGTACCAGTACGCGCGCCACCACCAGCCGTAGTCCATCCCCCGTCCACCCGGCGTGGCGGCCCCGTCGGGCGGGGTCTGCTGCGAGCCCTGCAGCGCGGGGTTCACCGGCTCGAAGCCGGCGGGGAGCGGGTCCACCAGCGCCACGTGCACGCGCCGCGAGGGCGCCGTCATGGTCACCGTCACCCGCACCCGCGCCCCGGCCTTCACCCGCCACTGCCCGTCGGCGCCCAGCACCACGTCGCGCGGGTCGTCCACCGCCTGGTAGGTGCGGCTCACCCGGAAGCCCGCGTCCAGCGGCAGCAGGTCCAGGTCGCGCGGGGCGTAGCGCAGCCCGGCGCGGTAGTAGATGCGCCCCGGGCCCTCCTTGCCCACGGTGATGCTCTCCGGCCGCTGCTCCTGCAGCACCCGCATCGGCGCCGACAGCTGCCAGCGGTCCACCTGCCGGCCGTTGAAGGCGTGGCTCCCCGCGAAGCGCTCGCCCAGCCACACGCGGGCCACGAACTCGGGCGTCTGCCCTTCGAACGCGTGGAAGTAGCGGTCCAGCCCCAGCAGCACCCAGGCGTTCTCCTGCGTGTTGTCCCACCGTCCCCGCACCCGGTGCCCCAGCAGGCCGCGGACGACCTTGGGGATCAGCGGGTTGTCGGGCTGCGCCCCCACCAGCGCCTCCAGCACCACGCCGTCCGTCCGACGCTCGCTGTGCAGCAGGAGCAGCTCGCCCTCGGTGTAGCGCGTGGCGAAAGTCGCTGTCGACGCCGTCTCCGTCGCGCGGTTGTCGATGATCCGCAGCAGCGTGGTGCGCACGTCGGCCAGCGACGCGTCGGTGCCGGTGGCGGTGATCAGCCACGCGGCCTCCTCCACCTTCACCGAGTCGCGCGGGGTGCGCTCCACCCAGCGCCGCGCGTCCGAGCGGGCGCTGGCGTCGCCCATCCGCGCGCGGACGTAGATCGCGTACGCGTGCAGCGCCCGCCGCACGTCGGCCGGGTACGTCGACGGCAGGTTGCCGGGCACCGCGCGCACGTAGCCCAGGGCGCGGTCGTACACCTCGGGCGGCACCGTGTACCCCTTCTCGCGCGCCCGCTGCAGCGCGTGCGCCGCGTGGATGCTCACGTAGGGGTACGAGGGGTCGCCGCGCTTCCAGAAGCCGAAGCCGCCGTCGGGGTTCTGCCGCCCCGCCAGGTCGCGGACGTCGCGGTCCACCGACGCCCGGAGCTGCTCGGGCGGCGGCAGCTCGTCGGCCTTGAAGGCGGTGAGCACGTCGCGCAGCGCCACCACCCCCAGCATCCGCGAGGCGATCTGCTCCGCGCACTCGAAGGGGTAGCGCACCAGGTAGATCAGCGCGTCGGTCAACTCGTGCAGCGCCGTGGAGCTGGCCGACACCTCCAGCCCGCCGAACCCGGGGATGGCGTCGCCCGGCACCCGCAGCGGCAGCGTGACCGCGCTGTCGCCGGTGAAGGTGCCGTACGTCGCGAACGCCTCCGCGGTGGCCGGCGTGTAGACGGGGAGCGAGATCTCGGCCGCGTCGGCCAGCCCGGCCCCCGCGATCCCCACCTGCACCCGCGCGGGGCCGGCGCGCTGCGCCTCGGCGGCCAAGCGCACCTCCACCCGGTCGTGCGCGGGCACCGTCACCCGCCACCCCGTCTCGGTCACGTTCACCCCGGTCCCGCGCGCGGCCACGTCCACCTCCAGCGGCGCGCCGGTCTGGTTCTGCACCACCACCGGCAGCTCGAAGCGGTCGCCCCAGTTCAGGAAGCGCGGGGCGGAGGGCCGCACCATCAGCGGCTGCCGCGCGGTGATCCCGCTCTCGCCCAGGCCGTAGCGGGTGCCGCCCTCCACCGCCACCGCGGTCACGCGGTAGCGGGTGAGGTTGCTGGGGAGCGTGAACGGCACCGTGGCGCGGCCGTTCGCGTCGGTGCGCACCACCGGCGCGAACAGCGCCAGCGGGTCGAAGTTGGTGCGGATGGCGATCGGCGCCGCCCCGGCCTCGCCATCCGGCGCGGCGGCCACGGGCGGCGGCGGGGGCGGGGGCGGCGGCGCCGCCATCGAAGGCGCCACGATCCCCTGCATCTCACTCGCGTCCGACACGCCGCGGAGCTGGATGCCCGCCCTGCCGTTGCCGATGAAGGCCGCGACCTCGGCCAGCACCTCGGGCACCAGCGACACGCGCAGTGGCGCCGGCGCCTGCTCGCCCGCCACCGCGGCGGTCACCCGCGCGGCGCGGTACCCCGGCATCGACACCTCGAGCCGGTGCGTGCCCGCCGCCACGCCGGTGATGCGGAAGCGGCCGGCGTCGTCGGTGCGCGTGGTGTCGCGCCCGCCGTCCAGCACCAGCTCGGCGCCGGCCAGGTAGCCGCCGTTGCGCGCGTCCACCACCCGGCCCACCAGCGTGTGCGGCTCGGGGGCCCAGTCGGGCGCCACCACCCGCACGTGGTCGCGCAGGTTCACCTGGTACACCCCCGGGTCGCGGTGCCGGTAGAACGCCGCCAGCGGGTCGCCGATGCGGTAGCCGCTCAGCGCCAGCACCGCCTCGTCCACCACCACCAGCGCCACCTCGGCGCCGGCCACCGGCCGCCCGGCCGCGTCGCGCACCTCCACCCCCACCTCGGTGGCGGCGTCGGGCGCGAGCGAGCTGTCGCGCGGGAGCGGCGTCACCGTCAGCGTGCGCGACGCCGGCGGCACCGACAGCCCCACGGTGCCGGTGGCGTAGAGCACCCCGCGCGCCGCCTCGCCGCGCCGCCCGTCCGCCGCGCCCACCAGGTCCAGCTGCACGTTCACGTTGGGGATGTCGCGCTCGGTGATCGGCACCGCCAGCGTCGTCGTCGGGCCCTGCAGCCGCACCTCGCGGACGGAAACCAGCCCGTGCACCCGCGTGGTCAGCAGCCCCACCGAGGGCGAGAAGCCGGTGCGCACCAGGATCCGCGCGGTGTCGCCCGGCGCGTACGTCTTGCGGTCGGGGACCAGCTCCACGCTGCGCTCGCCGCCCTCGTCGGGCCCCGCGGCCATCCGCCCCGGCCCCGTCACCCAGAGGGAGAGCGAGGTGTGGTTCGGCCGCCCCTGCGCGTCGGTGACGGTGGCCTCCACCTCGTAGCGCCCGCTCACCGGCACGGAGAAGACGCAGCGCACCGGCTGCGGCTCGCTCACCCGCGTGCAGGCGCCGGCGCTCTCCTCGGCCTGCGTCCACGAGCCCTGCACCTGCCGCCAGACGTGCCGCACCGCGCGCACCTCCAGCGTGCGCCCGGGCACCGGCCGGCCGTCCACGTCCACCGCCACCAGGTCCAGGTCGATCGAATCGCCCACCGAGAGCCAGGCGCGCCGCGTCCGCACGCCCGCGTAGACCGCCGCGGGGTGCACCAGCAGCCCGGCCGACGCCGACCAGGTCTGCCGGTTGACGTCCATCACCGTGGCCTCGGCGCGCACCGTGTACGGCCGCGGCGGCTCGGCGCCGGTGAAGGCGATGCGCAGCGAGTTCTCGCCCTGGGCGTTGGTGGAGCCGTCGAAGCTCTGCCGGCGCGTTCTCCCGTCCGGGCGGAGGCGCGCGTTGCGCATCCATCCCCCGCTCACCCCGAAGGTCCACTCGTCCCACCCCGGCGGCGTGTACGAGCCGGGGGAGGCGGTCACGGTCCAGTGCACCGGCGCGGCGGCCAGCGGCCCGCCGGCGAAGTACGCGGCGCGCACGGTGACCTCGGCGCTCCCGCCCAGGAAGTGCGGCCCGTCCGACACGGCGGCGCTCACCGTGTACTCGGGGCGCCGGAACTCCTGCACCGAGTAGCTCAGCACCGCGCGGCGCCCGTCCAGCCCGCCCTCGGCGCGCGGCAGGGTGATCTCCACGTACGACCCGCCCAGGTTGGCGCCCGCGGGGATGGCGAAGCTGGCGTCGAAGCCGCCCAGCGCGGTGAGCGCCGCCGTCCCCCCCGCGATGCGGTTGCGCCGCGCGTCGTACGCCGTCCACGCCACGCTGTCCGACGTGTTGGGCTGCAGCAGCGCCAGGCCGCCGCCCCGGGTCCGCTCCACCCGGCGCACCCACCCCTTGAAGCGCACCGTCTCGCCCGGGCGGTACAGGTTGCGGTCGGTGAAGGTGTGCCACGCCGCCGACGGCGCCGGGGTGGTACGCGACCAGCGGCCGTACTGCCGGGGGAGGAGCGCCACGTCGGCGCCGCTGCGCACCACCAGCAGCGCGTTCTCCCGGTCGGTCGCGGGGAGCGCCAGGGTGGCCGTCCCCCGCGCGTCGGTGGTGCCCGCGGCCGGCTGGGCCCCGTTCCCCTCCATCCGCACCTCGGCGCCGGCCACGGGCGAGCCGTCCACCAGCGAGGTGGCCCAGGCCAGCATCTCCTGCTGGTCGGCCATGGCGGTCACGCCGATGCGCGTGGCCTGCACCCAGGCGTACACCGCCTGCTCGCGCTCCTCCTTCGATCCCCCGTCCAGCGCCTCCACCGCCACCAGCACCTGGCCGAGACCGTTCGTCAGCGCGGGCGACAGGTCGATCCGCACCTCTCGACCCTCGCCCAGCGGCGGGTCGAGGGTGATGACGCGCTCGTGCACGGTGCGGCCGGGGAGGGAAACCGGTTCGTTGCGGCGGCGGACCGAGCCGAAGCGCGCCCAGTCGCCCGGCTCCACCCGCTGCAGCCGCAGCCGCAGCCGCGCGTGCCCCTGCGTGGTCACGGCGATGGAGGGCTCGCCCACCGGGTCCAGCACGATCATCCCCTCGGGCCCGTCGAGGTTGGCGTAGGGCAGCCCCACGTCGAAGACCTGCGGCGCCGAGGCGCCCAGCGTCTGCCCGAACTCGTCGCGCAGCGCGGGGCTGATGCGCACCGTGTAGCGCGTGCTGGCGCGCGTGTCGCCGCGGATGAAGATCGCGCTGCCGCTGGCGAAGGCGTGGAAGCCGGGGATGGCGGGCTCCACCGTCACCATCCGCTCGTTGAACGCCTGCTCGTCGAGCGTGTTGCTCAGGTTCACGTGGATGCCGTCGCCCGGCCGGCACGAGCAGTACTTGCCCGTGATGCGCAGCGGACCGTAGGTGCGGAACTCCCAGAACTGCTCGAGGTCGGTCACCCGCGGCCCCTCGGCCGACGGGGTGCCGGGGCCCACGCTCACGCGCACCTGGGCGTTGCGGGGAAGCGGGGCCACCGTGCGGAACGCCACCGAGCGCCCGGCCGGATGGCTGGCCAGCGTGGCGCGCAGCCCGTCCTCCGCCGCCACCTCGGCGGCGGTGGCCAGCCGGACCGGGTGCACCACGTTCCCGGTGCGGACGCGGATGGTGCGCAGCACCGCCGCGGGGTCCACCCGCTGGTCGAACACGATCCCCATCACCGGCGTGAGCCGCGTGGGCGCGCCCTGCGGCAGCGCGCCCACCGCCATCGCCGCCGGGGTGGAAAAGGTCCAGCGGATCGTCTCGGCGAGGGGCGCGCCGGAGGTGCCCCGGGTCCCCGCGGGGATCTCCACCGTGTACACCGTGGCCATCGGCAGCCGCCCCTGCGGCTCGAACTTGAGCGTCTGCACGTCGATCCAGCGCCACCGCCCCGGCGCCGCGGGGGTGATGCGCGCGGGGATCGCCTGCGCGGCCACGTCGCTCACGCTTCCCAGCGCCACCATCGGCTGCGAGAAGGTGATGGTCACCTCCGCGCCGACCGTCACCTCGCCCTCCGGCGCCCGGCGGGTCACCATCAGTGGCGCCACGGCGGGCGCGCCGCTCACCGGCCGGCCCATGCCCACGCTGTCGCGCGCGGGGAAGGCGGCGGCGACCACGCGGCCGGCGCGCGGCGGCGCCAGCGTCTGCGCGGGGAAGTGGAAGGAGTCGGCCGCCGTCTCCACCGGCCGCAGCGGCGCCAGGCGCCCCAGCAGCCGCGCCGACTCGGCGGCGGTGAGCAGGCGGCCGGTGGCGCGCGCGGGCGTGGCCGCCACCCCGCTGCTCCCGATCACCTGGTCCAGCCGGAAGCGCAGCCCCGACGAGTCGCCGGGGAACACCGTCGGGTTCGACGTCGGCAGCGGGTAGAGCGGGTTGATGCGGACCTGCCGCTGCGCCGCGGCGGGGCCGGCGCAGGCGAGCGCGGCCGCGGCGAGCAGCGCCGCGGCCAGGGCGAAACGGTGGGGCGTTCTCATCACGGGTCGGTTCGGGATCGGTCGGTGCGGTGGGCGCCGGGAGGCGTCGTGCCTCCCGGGCCGGACGGTCGCGGTCAGGGGAGGCACTTGGCGCCGAGGCGCACGGCCACGCCGTAGTACACGTAGCTCACCATGGGGAGCGTGCCGCGGCCGCGGACCATCGCGCGCTCGGTGGTGCGCGACTGCATCCGCCCGTCCACCACGGCGTCGGCGCCGCGCTCGTAGGCGCGCTCGCGCAGCGCCGCCCGCGACAGCGCCGCCACCCGCGCCACCGGCTCCACCGGGCAGGTGGGGAGCGTCCCCGCCCAGTAGATCGGGATGCTCGCCAGGTGTTCGGGGAGCGCGGAATCGCGCGCGTCCACGCCGCTCCCGGCGACGGTGGCGCAGGCGGTGGTGGCGGCGAGGGCGGCCGCGGCGGGGAGGGCGAGGCGCAGGCGGATCATCGGCGGATCCTTGGCTCGGGGGCGATGGACCGGGGGACGCGGGTGAAAACCGGCATCAGCCCAGGAACCGCGCGCGGACCTCGGGCGGCGGCAGCATGCACGCGTCGCTGCGGCCGAACCAGCGGTAGCGGTTCCGGGCCACGAAGTCGTAGACGACGTCCGCCAGCGGGCGGGGGACGATGGCGAAGGCGCGCAGCAGCGGCCAGGGCGCGTCCATCCCCCCGGCGATCCGCAGCGCCGCGCGCGAGCGGGTGAACGCGCGGCCCCCGTCCACCAGGACCACGGTGTCGATCACGTCGGCCGCGAGCCCGTGGCGCGCCAGCAGCGCCTGGCCGGCGTCCGACTGCAGCGCGGCGAAGCGGAAGCGGCCGCGGCGGTCGTGCCTGATGATCAGCTGCACCGAGTGGTTGCAGAGCCCGCACTGGCCGTCGTACAGCACCAGCGGCCCCGCCACCGCGCTCTCCGTCTCCACCTTCGCGCCTCCATCCCCCGTAAACGCGCGGCCCCAGGTGAGAATGTACGCCCGAGACCCCGGAATGTCCCGCCCCGCCGTTCTCCCCCCGCGAGGTCAAACGGCCGGCGCGGGTGGATTCTGACCGCCCCACCGGGGGATCCGGGCCATCCATCGAACGACGCAAATACGCCCCGTGCAAGGGGATGCGGGATTCGGCCGGGGGGGTTATCTTACGTCCTGGAACGGAGCGGACGCGGTACCGCCGCGGGTCGCCCGGCGCGCGTTCGTGGACGCGGGACGTCCCGCCGCGCGGTACATCGATCGTCCGTCCTCGCCAACCCCTCAACGGCTGGAACTTCCTGATGATGCAACGGATTTCGCCCGCGCGCACCTGGGTGCGCGGCGCGGCCCTGGCCGCGGTGCTCAGCGCCGGCGCGGCCGCCTCGCTCCCGGCCCAGGTCCGGGCGCTGGGGATCGACACCGCCGGGATGGACCGCGGCGTCCGCCCGCAGGACGACTTCTACCAGTTCGTGAACGGCAACTGGGCGCGCAACACGCAGATCCCCGCCGACCGCAGCGTCTACGGCTCGTTCATCACCCTGGTGGACCGCAGCGAGACCGCGGTGCGCCGCATCCTGGACGAGGCCGTGGCCGCGCGCAACGCGGCCCCCGGCTCCGACACGCAGAAGCTGGGCGACCTGTACGCCAGCTTCATGGACAGCGCCCGCGTGGAAGCGGCCGGCGCCACCCCGGTGCGCGCCGACCTGGCCCGCATCAACGCGGTGAGCAGCCGCGGCCAGCTCCCGGCGCTCTTCGCCACCTCGGCGAAGCTGAACGTGAGCACGCCGTTCTCCGTGAGCGTGCAGCAGGACGCCAAGCAGTCCGACCGCTACACCGTGTACGCGCGCCAGGGCGGGCTGGGCCTTCCCGACCGCGACTACTACCTGGCGCAGGACGCGCGCCTGCAGGCCGCACGCACCGCCTACGTGGGGTACATGACCACGCTGCTGCGGCTGGCCGGCCAGCCCGACCCCGCCGGCTCGGCGCAGCGCGTGCTGGCGCTGGAGACGGAACTGGCGAAGCGCCAGTGGGACCGCGTGCGCAACCGCGACCGCAACGCCACCTACAACAAGATGTCGGTGGCCGACCTGCAGCGCCTGACGCCCAGCTTCCAGTGGGCGCCCTACTTCGCCGCCACCGGCATCAACACGGCCGAGGTGGTGGTGGCGCAGCCCGGCTACTTCGCCGCCGCCGACAGCGTGCTGGCCGCCGCGCCGCTGGCCGACGTGAAGGCGTACGCGGCCGTGCGCCTGCTGGACGCCGCCGCGCCGTACCTGAGCAGCCCGTTCGTGGCCGCCAATTTCGAGTTCCGCGGCCGCGCGCTGCAGGGGCTGCAGGCGCAGCGCGCGCGCTGGAAGCGCGGCGCCGCGCTGGCGGAGGCGGGGCTGGGGCAGATGCTGGGCAAGGCCTACGTGGAGCGCAACTTCCCGGCCGAGCACAAGGTGGCGATGCAGCGCCTGGTGGCCAACCTGCTCACCGCCTTCGGCCAGGGGATCGACGAGCTGCCGTGGATGAGCGCCGAGACGCGCGCCCAGGCCCACGACAAGCTGTCGAAGATCACGGTCAAGATCGGCTACCCCGACAAGTGGCAGGACTACTCGGCGCTGCGGGTGAGCCGCGGCGACCTGTTCGGCAACGTGCGCAACGTGTCCACCTACCAGTACAACCGGATGGTGGCGCGCCTGGGCAAGCCGGTGGACCGCACCGAGTGGGGGATGACCCCGCAGACGGTGAACGCGTACTACAACCCGGCCAACAACGAGATCGTCTTCCCCGCGGCGATCCTGCAGCCCCCGTTCTTCAACGCCGAGGCCGACGACGCGGTGAACTACGGCGGGATCGTGGCGGTGATCGGCCACGAGGTGAGCCACGCCTTCGACGACCAGGGCCGCAAGAGCGACGGCGCCGGCAACCTGCGCGACTGGTGGACCGCGGCGGACGCGGCCGCCTTCCAGACGCGCGCCGACGCGCTCACCGCGCAGTACTCGGCGTACTCGCCGATGCAGGGGCTGAACGTGAACGGCCGGCTCACGCTGGGCGAAAACATCGGCGACCTGAGCGGGCTGGCGGTGGCGTACCGCGCCTACCGCAGCTCCCTCGGCGGCCGCGAGGCCCCGGTGATCGCCGGCTTCACCGGCGACCAGCGCTTCTTCATGGGCTGGGCCCAGGTGTGGCGCACCCTGTTCCGCGACGAGGCGCTGCGCGAGCGCCTGCTCACCGACCCGCACTCGCCCGGCATGTTCCGCGCGAACGGGCCGCTGGTGAACAACGAGGCGTTCTTCCGCGCCTTCGGGGTGAAGGAGGGCGACCGCATGTACCGCCCCGCCGACCAGCGCGTGGTCATCTGGTAATCCGTCCAAACGGTGGATGACGCGGCGGCCCGGGCTCCCTTCGAGGTGCCCGGGCCGTCGCCGTTTCGGCCCCCGGCTCGCGAGACGTGAATCCCGACATACCGCGACAGCCGGTCTCACACAGAGGCACAGAGACACGGAGGAACTGCTCGCATTCCCTCGTCTCCTCCGTGTCTCTGAGTGACCCCCTGCGGTCCTGAGTTTGACGACGGGTTATCAGGTTAGGACTGGGAAGAATTCGGGAGGATTGTCCCGGGACGGTGCTCCGCGAGGCGGTATTTTCGGCGGGAGCAGAACTTTCCGCGGCGTCGAACGTATCATCCCCCGTCTCCCAACCCTTCTCTCAACCGCAGAACCCCTCGGCATGCGACTCACCCACCCCGTGCGCGGCCACTGGCTGCGCGGCGCCGCGCTCGCCGCGGCCCTCACCACGGGCGCCGCCGGCGCCCTTCCCGCGCAGGTCAAGGCGCTCGGCATCGACACCGCCGGGTTCGACCGCGGCGTGCGGCCGCAGGACGACTTCTACCAGTTCGTGAACGGCGGCTGGCTGCGCAGCACGCAGATCCCGGCCGACCGCAGCGGCTGGGGGCTCTCGGCCGTGCTGATCGAGCGCAGCGAGACTGCCGTCCGCCAGATCCTGGACGAGGCCGTGGCCGCCCGCAACGCCGCCCCCGGCTCCGATACGCAGAAGCTGGGCGACCTGTACGCCAGCTTCCTGGACAGCGCCGCCGTGGAAGCCGCCGGCGTGACCCCGCTGCGGGCCGACCTGGCCCGCATCCGCGCCATCGCGGGCAAGGGCGACCTGCCGGCGGCTTTCGCGCAGAACGCCAGGATCGGCGTGCAGAGCCCGTTCGGCATGTCGGTGCGGCAGGACGGCAAGCAGTCCGACCGCTACGCGGTGTACATGGGGCCGTCGGGGCTGGGCCTCCCCGACCGCGACTACTACCTCCTCCCCGACGCGCGCCTGCAGGCCGCGCGCGACGCCTACGTGGGGTACATGGAGACGCTGCTGCGGCTGGCCGGGCACACCGACCCGGCCGGCGGCGCGCGCCGCGTGATGGCGTTCGAGACCGAGCTCGCGAAGCGCCAGTGGGACCGGGTGCGCAGCCGCAACCGCGACCTCACCTACAACAAGAAGACGATGGCCGAGCTGGCGCAGCTCGCCCCCGGCGTCGACTGGCAGGGCTACCTGCGGGCCGCCGGCGTGAGCCCGGCCGAGGTGATCGTCACCACGCCCAGCTACCTGGCGGGGATGGACAGCGTGCTGGCCGCCACGCCGCTGGACGACGTGAAGACGTACATGGCGGTGCGGCTGCTGGACGTGTCGGCGCCGTACCTGAGCAGCGCCTTCGTGGACGCCAACTACCAGTTCCGCGGGCGGGTGCTCAGCGGGCAGCAGGCGCAGCGTGCGCGCTGGAAGCGGGGCGTGGCGCTGGTGGAGCTCGGGCTGGGGCAGATGCTGGGCAAGTCGTACGTGCAGCGCAACTTCCCGCCCGCGACCAGGGCGGCGATGGAGCGGCTGGTGGCCAACCTGCTCACCGCCTTCGGCCAGGGGATCGACCAGCTCCAGTGGATGAGCCCCGAGACGCGGGCGCAGGCGCACGACAAGCTGTCGAAGATCACGGTCAAGATCGGCTACCCCGACGAGTGGCAGGACTACTCGGCGCTGCAGGTGCGGCGCGGCGACCTGATCGGCAACCTGCGCGCGATCGCGCAGTACGCGTTCAACCGCAACGTGGGCCGCCTGGGCAAGCCGGTGGACCGCGCCGAGTGGGGGATGACCCCGCAGACGGTGAACGCGTACTACAACTCGGTGAACAACGAGATCGTGTTCCCCGCCGCGATCCTGCAGCCGCCGTACTTCGACCCGAACGCCGACGACGCGGTGAACTACGGCGGCATCGGCGCCGTGATCGGCCACGAGGTGAGCCACGCCTTCGACGACCAGGGCCGCAAGAGCGACGGCGCCGGCAACCTGCGCGACTGGTGGACCGCCGCCGACGCGTCCGCCTTCCAGCAGCGCGCCGACGCGCTCACCGCGCAGTACTCGTCGTACTCGCCGCTGCAGGGGATGAACGTGAACGGCCGCCTCACGCTGGGCGAGAACATCGGCGACCTGAGCGGTCTGGCGGTGGCGTACCGCGCCTACCGCAACTCGCTGGGCGGCCGCGAGGCGCCCGTCATCGCCGGCTTCACCGGCGACCAGCGCTTCTTCATGGGCTGGGCCCAGGTGTGGCGCCGCCTCGCCCGCGACGAGGCGCTGCGCAACCAGCTCCTCACCGACCCGCACTCGCCCGCGCAGTACCGCGGCAACGGGCCGCTGGTGAACAACGAGGCGTTCTACCGCGCCTTCGGGGTGAAGGAGGGCGATAAGATGTACCGCCCCGCCGACCAGCGCGTGGTCATCTGGTGATCTCCCGAAGCGGGAGGTGAAGCGGGGAGGGTGATCCGGCGGAACAGATTGCCGTATCTCGCAAGAACTGCTTCGAATCGCATGGCGCCCGGCGACTCCGCCGGGCGCCATCGTTCGCTTCAACCCCCGTCTCCGCAACGGCTTGGCGGGATTGCTGGAGGCCGGCACCGGCGTTGCCCTGCATCCCCGTGTCCGATCCACCTGTCGGCTGACCCGCGACCCGCGATGCGAATGACCAGGCTCGTCCGCACCTCCATCCTTCTCATGCTGCAATGCGCCGCCTGCTCCGGAGGCAGCCCGTCGGGTCCGCCGGATCCGGGAGGCGGCGGTGGTGGGGGAGGCGGCGGGAGCGCGGGGGTGCCGGACCTGGGGCCGAACGCCAGCCTGCACGGCAAGCGCCCCTTCCCCGCGGACAACCCGTGGAACCGCGACGTGTCGGCCGACGCGGTGGACCCGAATTCGGCCACGCTGATCGCGGCGTGCGGGAGCGCGGCCACGGGGCTGCACCCCGACTTCGGCACCGTGTGGAACGGCGCGCCGAACGGCATCCCCTACGTCGTCGTCTCGGGCAGCCAGGCGCGCGTCCCGGTCACCTTCGGCTACGCGGACGAGAGCGACCCCGGCCCCTATCCCGTGCCGCCGAGCGCGCCGATCGAGGGCGGACCGAACGGATCCGGCGACCGGCACGTGCTGGTGATCGACCGCGACGCGTGGAAGCTGTACGAGCTGTACGACGCGCGCCCGGTGAGCGGCGGAACGAGCTGGACGGCGGGCTCCGGCGCGGTGTTCGACCTGAACGGCAACGCGCTGCGCCCCGCCGGTTGGACGTCGGCGGACGCGGCGGGGCTGCCGATCTTCCCCGGCCTGGTGCGCTACGACGAGGTGGTGGAGACCAAGGCGATCCGGCACGCGCTGCGCTTCACCTGCCCGGTCACGCGCCGCGCGTACGTGGCCCCCGCGCGCCACTTCGCCAGCAGCCGCACCGATCCCAACCTGCCGCCGATGGGGATGCGCGTGCGGCTGAAGGCGGGCTTCGACGTGACGAGCTTCTCGCCCAACGTGCAGGTGATCCTGAACGCGATGAAGGCCTACGGGATGCTGCTGGCCGACAACGGCAGCGCCTGGTACGTCTCCGGCGCCCCCGACCCGCGCTGGAGCGACGACGAGCTCGCCACCCTGCGCAACGTGCGGGCGAGCGACTTCGAGGTGGTGAAGATGGGCACGATCGTCACGCAGTAGACCGCGCCGTCCGGACAGTCCGGCGACGGAAACGACAACGGCGATGTTTCACGCAGAGTCAGCAGAGTGAGCAGAGAAACCGCGGTTGTTTCTGCTAACTCTGCTGACTCTGCGTGAACCCCGTCGTTTCCGTCTCGTGGCGCACGGTGACGCGGGCGCTGGCCACGGCGAGCGAGCCGTAGACCGGGCACCTGCGCTGGAAGCCGGCCACCAGCGCGGCCGCCTGCTCCGCGTCGGGCCCCACGAGGCGGAGGTGGAGGTCGACGTCGGTGAACACCGTCACGTCGTCGCGGGGCTGGCGGTCGCGGTCGATGGTGCCGCGCACGGCCACGTCCACGCGCTCGAGCGGGATGCCCCCGTCGCGCGCCAGCACCTGCAGCACCTCCGCGCCGCACGAGGCGGCGGCGGCGAGGAAGAGCTCGCCCGGCGTGGGCGCCTCGCCGGGGCAGCCGTTCTGCACGGGGCCGTCCACCGCGAGCCGGTGCTGGCGGATGGACGCCTGCACGCGCCCGAAAGTGGACGTGGTCTCGGCGCGCACCTCGTAGGTGCGAACGCTGCCCGGGGCGGGGGATTCGGTCATGATCAGGGGGGACGCGGGATGGGGGCCGATCGGAGGCAACGAAGCTATCCGGCCGCCGCTCCGTCAGCCAGCGTCCGCGCGCCGATCGCGGTCCGAGGGAGATGCGGACGAAGGACGTCCATCGTGCTTCGTGCCGACGATGGGGTGATCGTACGGGTATCGATCCCCATCCCCCGCAAGCGTGTACGAGGCCCGGAGCGCGCTCGGCTCACCGTCTCCCATCCCCCGTCCACAAAGCGCCCGGAGTGCCCGAAAACGCTGGATCGGCGCATCACGCCCGCACGCCGGGGGACTCACCCGAGCGCCTGCGGGACGCAATGGCCGTGTTCGTGCGCGGATGGGACAAAAGCCTTGAACGTGGACGACGTGGCAGATACCTTGTGCGTCCCCACCGTGCTACCGGTGGCGGAATCGGCGCGGCTCGCCGCGCGGCGTTGACCCTGGGGCACTCCCCGTCCGCCCCGCAAAGCGCCACCCTTCACCAGTTCGGCTATCGGCTGAGCGTCAGGCGCAGCGGCCCC